>WFRP01000273.1 GCA_015486505.1 Pseudomonadota bacterium
GGGTGGTTTTTCGTAAGCGGTTGCGGAAACGATTTCGTTGTTTTTCGGAAGCGAGCGGGAGCCCATTAGTACCTTACAGGTTATTTTCTGCACCAAAAAACAAGATTTAATAATCAGAAAATGTTCTGATAAGAGTACTTATTTGCGACCATCGGAAGTGCCCTTGGGGTGCGGGCCGGTAACTTTCTTCTGGGTTGCGGGATTTGTTCCCGCATTAGCATTGCAACTGTTTGAGTGTAGTAAGTTTTGCAAGGCGGGCGCAGCGAGCGTAGGGAAAAACGGAAATCTTAACGCCTGGCGGAGAAGAACCGCGCCCGACCCCGGATTCGGCTGAATAGTTACAATTTTAATAATGAAACAATTAAGGCCGCCATTTGCAGTTTGACGCGGAAAAGAGAAGTGGAGAAGAGATGAAAAAGTATTGTAAAGTAGAAGCAGCTGGATGTGAAGTCAGTTTTGAAAGCGGCAAGATCGCCAAACAGGCCAATGGCGCGGTGATGGTGCGCAAAGGCGATACCATGGTTTTAGTGACCGCGGTTGCCGCCCGCAAAGGTCGCGAAGGGATTGATTTTTTCCCTCTGACCGTTGATTATCAGGAAAAAACCTACGCCGCCGGGAAGATCCCCGGGGGCTTTTTTAAGCGTGAAGGCCGTTTAAGCGACAGCGAGACCTTGACTTCACGCTTGATTGACCGGCCGCTGCGGCCGCTGTTTCCCAAAGGTTTTACCTGCGAGACCCAGATTATCGCGACGGTTATGTCAACCGACAACGTTAATGATCCGGCGGTGTTAGCCCTGACCGGGGCCTCAGCGGCGCTGATGATTTCCGATATTCCCTTTAATGGTCCGGTTGCCGGCGTTCGCGTGGTCCGTTTTGAAGGCGAATTAATTGCCAACCCGACCTTCGCCCAGATTGATGAGAGTGATCTTGATATGACCATGGCCTGTAGTCGTGAAGCCGTGGTTATGGTTGAGGGCGGCGCCCGTGAAGTTGATGAGCAGGTTGTACTGGCCGCGCTGGAACTTGGCCATAAGGCGGCGCAGCCCTTTATCGACGCGCAGCTCGAAATGGTTGAGCAGGTCGGTCTTGAGAAACGTGAAGTCTGTCCCCCGGTTTTGAATGAAGATCTGGTGGCATTGGTAAATGAGCAATTTATTGATCGTTTTGCCGAGGGCATCAAGGTTGCTGATAAACTTGAACGCCAGGATTATTTCAGCGCGCTGAAAGATGAGATTCGTGAACGTCTGGCCGAGGCGGAAATCCCGGATGATGATCTCGGTGAGGTTTTTGAAGATCTGCTGGGTCGCGCCATTCGCCGTCAGATCAGTAGCGAAGGGGTGCGGATCGGCGGTCGTAAGGTTGATGAAATTCGTGATATCACAACGGAAGTCTCCCTTCTGCCGCGGGCGCACGGTTCGGCTCTGTTTACCCGGGGTGAAACCCAGGCGATTGTGACCGCGACCCTGGGAACCTCGGTAGATGAACAGCGCATCGATTCGTTGCGCGGCAATACCTTCAACAGCTTTATGCTGCACTATAATTTCCCGCCTTACAGTGTCGGTGAAGCCCGTTTCTTACGCGGCCCCGGCCGGAGGGAGATCGGTCACGGGACTCTGGCCCGGCGGGCGCTGAAGGCGGTTCTGCCGACTGCGGAACAATTTCCTTATACAATTCGGATAGTTTCAGATATTACCGAGTCTAACGGTTCTTCCTCAATGGCTTCGGTCTGCGGCGGTACGCTGGCGCTGATGGATGCCGGGGTGCCGATTAAGGCGCCGGTTGCCGGGATTGCTATGGGGCTGGTTCAGGAAGGTGATCAATTTATTGTCTTAAGCGATATCCTCGGCGATGAAGATCACGTTGGAGATATGGACTTTAAAGTCACTGGTACCAAAGACGGAATTACCGCGATTCAGATGGATATCAAGATTACCGGGATCAGCAGTGAGATTATGGGTAAGGCCCTGGCGCAGGCCAAGGCCGGCCGTCTGCATATTCTGGGCAAGATGGAAGAGTCGCTCTCCGCGCCGCGGGCTGAGCTTTCCGACTACGCGCCGCGGATTATGACAATCAGGATTGATCCGGATAAGATCCGCGACGTCATCGGGCCCGGCGGGAAAAATATCCGGGCGATTACGGAAAAATCCGGGGCCAAGATCGATATCGATGACAGCGGTGAAATTAAAATCGCGTCCGTCGACGGCCAGGCTTCAGAGATTGCGATTGCCTTGATCCGCGATCTGACCCAGGAAGCTGAGGTCGGCAAGATCTATCTCGGCACGGTTCAGCGGATTATGGATTTCGGCGCCTTCGTCCAGATTTTCCCGGGAACCGACGGTTTGCTCCACGTCTCCCAGATTGCCGAAGAGCGGGTGCGCGAAGTTCGCGACTATTTGAAAGAGGGTGACGAGGTGATGGTCAAGGTGATCGAAGTCGATCGCCAGGGTAAAATCCGGCTCTCCCGCAAAGAGGCGCTGCGCGACCAGAAAAAACAGAAATCTTAACGCCTAGCGGAGAAAAGCCGCGCCCGAGCCCGGATTCGGCTGAATAGTTACAATAGACTTTTATTTGGTTACATTTATTTGAAAAAAAGAGAGCGGCCGCCGGTTACGGCGGCCGCTCTCTTTTTACAGGTATTTCGTTATTTCCTTACCCAGCAGTTGCCGGCGCCAGCCCGATGACCGCAGTCGCGCCTTTGCTTGCGTTGCCTGATTTTTATCGGCAAAAATCTTTTCAATATCCTTCCTGGTGGCGATCAAAGCCGGATCAAGATCGTGTTTTTTACAGGTCGCCGATATCAAGTCTATGATTTTACGAACCTTTTCCTGATTTTTGGCATTTCGGGATTTTTTAAGTGATAGCGGCCAGTCAGCTTCAGGCAGGGCCAGACCTTTTGCGGCCGCCTCTAATAGCTCTTTAGCATAACGTTGTCCGGCCCGGGCGGAGAGGCCGCAATTATTTTTCAGCTTATCGTAATCCAGCGGTGCGCTTTGGGCAATCTTGATTAAAGATTCATCGGGGATAATATGGCGGCGCGGCCGGTTGCGGCTGACGGCCTTTCTCTCCCGCCAAGCCGCGAGGCTGCGCAGAATCGCAAGCTCCGGCCGGCTCAGGCGGCCGGCGCCTTTGACCTTAATGTAAATCTGTTCGGGATCGGGGTCCAGGTAAAGAACAGGGTTATCGTAAAGCCGCATCTCTTCGGTAAGCCATTGATTGCGGCCGAGCTTTTCGGCCTGCCGCATTATTTTATCACGAATAAAAGGAAGAAATAAAACGTCATCAAGGGCATATTGGAGCTGTTTTGAGGTTAGCGGCCGTTTGAGCCAGTCGCTGCGGGTTTCGCCTTTTTCTAAAGTTATATCGGCAAAAAGAGCGCAGGTGTCAAGGAGAGACCGGCTGGCGGAGGGGCCGATAAATCCGGCGGCCAGGCGGGTATCGAAAATATTTTGGGGGTAGAATCCGGTCGCCTGGCGCAGAATGGTAAGATCCTGTTTGGCATCATGGATTATTTTTTCGATTTTCGGATCACTGAGAACCTCTCCCAGGGGGGCAAGTTTTCCCTGTAAAGCCGGCATATCCAGCAGCCAGGCCTCTTTTTCGTTCAAGGCCAGCTGCACTAAACCGAGGATCGGATAGTAGGTTCTCTCCCAGATAAATTCTGTATCAACCGCCACCCGGCCGGCAGTTGCAATTTTTTCGGCTATTTTCTCAAGTTCTGCCGTCGTAGAAATAAGTTTTCGATCGGGTGGGCCGCTGGCAAATTCACGCTGTTTCATTACTTGACTTTTCCTGGTTTCCAAGATTATGTATGATTTAAATATATTATCGCCCTCTATAAGGACTTTTTTGTAAAACTTCCACTTATTTATCAAGAATTCAAAGACCGGCATAGCGGTATTACGATGCCCTGCGGGAAGTTTTAAAATCGGATATAACGAGGAGAAATGAGAAGAAAGGATAAGAACGAATCGCTTCACTTGACCGCTGTTCCGCCGCGCTTTATCGGCGGGTGATTTTGGTCGCTAAATTGGATTTTCTGCCGACAACGGCGGCCGAGTGCCGGGCTCTGGGTTGGGACGCAGTTGATGTGGTTCTGGTCTCCGGTGATGCCTATGTCGATCATCCCTCATTCGGGATTGCTCTGATCGGGCGCTGGCTTGAAGCGAATGGTTATCGTGTGGCGATTCTGGCTCAGCCGCAATATCAAAACGGCGCGGCCGATTTCAGACGTTTCGGCCGGCCCCGGCTTTTTTTCGGCATCAGTGCCGGGAATCTTGATTCGATAGTTGCCAACTATTCCGGCAACGGCAAAATTCGCGATAAAGATCCCTTCTCGCCGAAGGGAAATCCCTATTTCTCAGACCATAAACAGAAAAATAACCGTCGGCGGCCGGATCGGGCGAGTCTGATTTATGCTAATCGGGCCCAGGCGGCCTGGCCCGGAGTGCCGGTGATCCTCGGCGGGATTGAAGCCTCCCTGCGGCGTTTTATCCATTACGATTATCGGCAGGAAAAACTCAGAAATTCAATCCTTGCGGACAGTAAGGCGGATCTTTTGGTTTACGGGATGGGTGAGCGGGCAATTCTCGAGATTGCCCGGCGTCTGGCTGCGGGAGCTGAACTTTCCGGGATTTCCGGTACCTGTGAGTTTCTGCCGCCGGCTGTGGGGGCCGCTCTTTCTGAGCGAGAAAGGGCGACGTTATTGCCGGGCTGGAATGCGATTGAGAATGATAAAAAAGCCTTCATCAGGGCCGAGTTGGCAATCGACCGGCGGGCGCGGCAGGGGCCGGAGAACGCCCGGATTTTATTGCAGGAGCAGAAACACGGCTGGATTAAAGAGAATCGGCCGGCCGCGCCGCTGACTCCGGTTGAACTTGATCAAATTTACGCGCTTAATTTTATGCGGCTTCCCGCCGCCGGCAGCGGCGAGATTCCGGCATTTTCGATGATTCGTGATTCGATCACCATTGTCCGCGGCTGCAGCGGTAATTGCTCATTCTGTGCCCTGACCCGGCATCAGGGCGCTCAGGTGGTCAGCCGGACCCGGAAAGCGATTGTCCGTGAGGCTCAAATTATTGCCGGTCAACCCGGTTTCAAGGGCATCATAAGTGATCTGGGCGGGCCGACCGCCAATCTTTACGCCACCGGTTGTAATAAGGGTGGTGTCTGCCCGCGTAAGGATTGTCTCTATCCCGAAGTCTGTAAACATCTTGAAATTGATGAAAAAGCGTTGGTCGATTTATTAAATGAGGTCGCGGCTCTTACCGGGGTAAAAAAAGTTTTTATTTCATCGGGTTTGCGTCTGGCCCTGCTCCGGCGTACTCCCCGGCTTCTTAAAAGTATAATTGAGCATCATCTGCCCGGAGTGATGAAGATCGCGCCGGAACACAACGCGCCGGAAATCCTGCGTTTAATGCATAAAAACGATGCCTTTGAACTTGAGGCGTTTTTACGGGACGCGCGTAAAATTGCGCTTAAAGCTGAAGTTAAGGTCGATTTTACTCCATATCTGATTTCGGCGCATCCCGGCTGCCGGGTTGAGGATATGCGCAATCTGGCCCGGACGATTAAGCGTCTTGGCCTTAAGGCGCGTCAATATCAGGATTTTACCCCGACTCCGGGAACCATCGCAACCGCGATGTATGTAAGTGGCCTGGATCGCGATACCTTAAAGCCGATCCGGGTCGCTAAAGGTGAAAATGAGCGCCGCCGTCAGCGGCAGGAACTTGAAAAAGTCAGCGGCCGCCGCAAATCACGACCGCCGGGGCAAAAAGTCGGCCATAGGCCCGGTGGCTCAAAATACCGGCAGCGCTCCCGTAATCCGTAAAGACCGATACTTGATATGGGTTAATGAGCGAGTAAGCTCAAGGTATGCTTGATCCCTTTTTTATGCCGTGTCTGAGATCATTCCGCCAGGGTTCGTCTCTCTTATGTTCACCCGTATTACAGAATAAATGGGCCATATCATTTCTCAAATCTGCTTGAAACGTGATTGTCTCTTCTATTTGGCCATTTTCATAATACCTAATGCGGGAACAAATCCCGCAACCCAAACAGGGCTTTTTCGGCCCGTACCCAGGGGCACTTCCGCTGGTCGCAAATAAGTGCTCTTATCAGAACATTTTCTTGTTTTAAAACAAGAAAATAACCTGTAAGGCACTAATGCGGGAACAGCTCCCGCAACCCAAACAGGGCTTTTCAGTCCGTACCCAGGGGCACTTCCGCTGGTCGCAAATAAGTACTCTTATCAGAACATTTTCTGGATATTAAATCTTGTTTTTTGGTGCAGAAAATAACCTGTAAGGTACTAATGCGGGAACAAACCCCGCACCCCAAACAGGGCTTTGTAGCCCGTACCCAGGGGCACTTCCGCTGGTCGCAAATAAGTACTCTTATCAGAACATTTTCTTGTTTTTTCAAACCGAAAATAACCTGTAAGGTACTAATGCGGGATTTGTTCCCGCATTAGATATCCGGTTTTCATTTTTGTCGGGAAATTACTTGACAGCGTTGCTTGAGATAGGTTAGTTGGGTTTTGTTATGAAGCATACTCAATGTGTAAATTTCAGAGGCTGGTGGTGGCCGGGTGAATCCTATGTGTCTGGGCGACCTCCGCAACGGCTTGGTTAAAGCAGGGTAATAAATAACTTGTCGTTGAACCTGAAAAGGGTTGTGGAAGTGCTTAGGCACTTTGCCATGACCCTTTTTTTTTACAGGAAAATTATGGAAGCAAAAATTTATCCGTCCCGGGAAAACTTTATTGAACTGGCGGCCGCTCATGATTACATTCCGGTCTGCCGTGAGATCGTTGCCGATCTTGATACGCCCTTGACTTTGTATCATAAGCTGGCGGCAAAAGAGGAGTTTTCTTTTCTGCTGGAGAGTCTTGAAGGCGGCGAGCGCTGGGGGCGTTACAGCTTTATCGGTTATCGGCCGGCTTTGACCTTTTATCAGCGTCAGGATGAGATTACGATTGTCTGTAACGGCGAAAGCAAAGTTATCCGGGCCCGGGACCCGTTGCCGGAGATGGCCGGGGTTATCAAAAAAATGCGCCCGGCCCAGGTGCCGGGGCTCCCGGATTTTTACGGCGGCGCGGTCGGCTTTTTCTCGTTTGAGACGGTTAAGGCTTTTGAAAAAATTCCCCATACGGTCGCAGATGATGTCGGCGGGGCCGATGCCTGGTTTATGGTTCCCGGAATTCTTTTAGTCCATGACAATTTAAGACACACGCTTTCTCTGCTATGTCTGGTTGAGGTGGGGAAATCACGTTTGGATATTGAAAAACTGGCATCGATTTACCGTGACGCTCTGACGGAACTTGATGAGGTGGTCAAACGTATCCGGCAGCCGTTAAACTGGGTTGCGCCGCCGAAACTTACGGAGCCGCTTGATTTTATTGCTAATATGAGTCAGGATGAATATCAGTCCATGGTGAAAAAGGCGGTCGATTATGTTAAGGCCGGTGATTTGATTCAGGTGGTTTTGGCCCAGCGCTTCAAATGTCTGCAGCCTTTGGACCCGACTGCGATTTATCGCGCTTTGCGCCTGATTAACCCCTCGCCCTATATGTTTCATTTTAATTTCAATGGTGAACGGCTGATCGGCTCATCGCCGGAACTTTTGGTGCGGAAGGACGGGCGCCGGGTGGCGGTGCGGCCGATTGCCGGGACCCGGCCGCGTGGCGCCGATGCCGCCGCCGACCTGCGACTCGCGCAAGAATTGCTTCTCGATCCCAAAGAGGTCGCCGAACATGTGATGCTGGTTGATTTGGGCCGCAACGATATCGGCCGGGTCGCCCAATACGGAAAAGTCAAGGTCGATGAACTGATGAAGATTGAGCGTTATTCGCATGTGATGCATATCGTCTCCCATGTTGAAGGGCAACTGCGCGCTGATCTTGATATGTTCGATACCTTTCGCGCCTGTTATCCGGCCGGTACTGTCAGCGGGGCGCCCAAGGTCAGGGCTTTGGAAATTATTGATGAACTGGAGCCGCTTCGGCGCGGGCCTTACGCCGGGGCGGTCGGTTATTTCGGTTTTTCCGGGGATATGGATTTTGCGATTACAATCCGCACGGTTACGGTGAAAGACGGGATCAGCTATTTTCAGGCCGGGGCCGGGATTGTCGCTGATTCACGCCCGGAGATGGAGTATCAGGAAACCATTAACAAAGCCTCGGCGATGCGCCGGGCTTTAGAACTTGCAGCTAAGGGCTGGTAGGAGAGTTAAATTATGGATATTAAAGAGGCGATCGCGAAAGTTATTGAGCTAAGATCATTAACGGCTCCGGAGATGGAGTCGGTGATGACCCAGATTATGACCGGCGGCGCGACCCCGGCACAGGTTGCGGCCCTGATAACCGGGCTGCGTATGAAAGGGGAGGCGGTTGCCGAAATTACCGGGGCGGCCCGGGTTATGCGCCGGCAGGCGACCCGGATTGATACCGGTCTTGATTTGGATGCTGATGATACGATTCTGGTCGATACCTGTGGTACCGGCGGCGACGGCAGCCATACGTTTAATATTTCAACGGTTACGGCTCTGGTTGCCGCCGGGGCCGGGCTTAAAGTTGCCAAACATGGAAATCGCTCAGTTTCCAGCAGTTGCGGCAGTGCCGATGTCTTAAAGGCGCTCGGGGTAAATCTGGAGCTGTCAGCGGAACAGGTGGCATCTTCAATTAAAAAAATCGGTATCGGTTTTCTCTTTGCGCCGCTTCTGCACGGGGCGATGAAATATGCGATCGGTCCCCGGCGTGAGATCGGGGTACGGACTATTTTTAATCTTTTAGGGCCGTTGACCAATCCGGCCGGGGCCAATGTGCAGTTGCTCGGGGTTTATGATAGTGATCTGGTTTTTCCGCTGGCCGAGGTTTTAAGAGATCTCGGCAGCCATAGGGCGATGGTTGTCCACGGTGCCGGAGGTCTGGATGAATTAAGCCTGGCCGGCAGTAACCGGATCGCCTGGCTTAAGGGGGATGAGATTGCCGAGCTTAGTTTTGCTCCGGCGGAAGCCGGACTTAAAGAGGCGCCATTAACGGCGCTTGTCGGCGGTGACCCTGAGTTCAATGCCGAGCTGGTATTAAAAATCCTCGCAGGTGCCGCCGGGCCGCAGCGGGATGTGGTACTCTTAAACAGTGCCGCACTTTTTGTTTGTACAGGTCTGGTTGAGGATTTTCATCAGGGGGTTGAACTGGCGGCCGCCACAATCGACGAGGGCCGCGCCCGGCGTAAACTTGCGGAGTTGATTGAATTCAGCCGGCAGGAATTATAGGAGATATTCAGTGTCGATACTGGAGAAAATTATCGCGGTTAAACGTCAGGAAGTTGTTGAACTTAAAAAAAACGGCCTTGAAGCTGTGCGGGCGCGATTTGCCGGGGTTGAGCGCGGCACGCGCCGGTCGCTGCTGCGGGCTTTGAGCGCGAATGAGGCAAAGCCCGGGATTATCGCCGAGATTAAAAAAGCCTCTCCTTCAGCCGGGGTTTTGCGGGAAGATTTTGTCCCGGTTGAGTTGGCTGGAGACTATCAAAAGGCCGGCGCGGCGGCGATTTCGATTGTAACCGATGAGCCGTTTTTTCAAGGATCTCTGAACTGGCTGCCGCAGGTGCGGATGTTGGTTGATTTGCCGGTTTTACGCAAGGAGTTTATTGTTGATCCGATCCAGATTGAAGAGAGCCGGATTGCCGGGGCGGACGCGATTTTGCTGATCGCTTCGGTTTTAAGTGAAGCCGAGTTGGCACAGTTCCAGGCGCGGGCGGCGGAACTTGACCTTGAATGTCTGGTTGAGGTGCGCGATCTTGCCGATGCCGCCAAGGTGAGCGCGGCCGGGGCCCCGCTTGTCGGGATCAATAATCGGAATCTTGCCGATTTCAGCATTGATTTGCAGCGCAGTATTGATTTGCTGGAGCAGCTTCCGCCAACCTCCCTGATTGTCAGTGAAAGCGGCATCGAAAAAGCGGCCGATATTAAAAAACTCCAGGCGGCCGGGATCAACGCCTTTCTGATCGGCAGCAGTCTGGTTAAGGCCGGAAAAAACCGGCAGAAACTACTCAAAGAGCTGCTTCAATGAGTACCATAATCAAGATATGCGGTTTGACCCGGCCGGAAGATGTCGAGTCGGTGGTCAAACTCGGGGCGGATCTGTTAGGCTTTGTTTTCGCGCAAAGCTCGCGCCGGGTCACGCCGGAAAAGGCGGTGAAAATCAGCCGGAATCTGCCGGAAGATATTTTGCGGGTCGGAGTTTTTGTTGACGCGCCGCTCAATGAAATTAAGGATATAGCCGCGTTTTGCCGACTCGATCTTCTGCAGTTGCATGGTTCCGAAGATGAGGCTTACTGTGCGGCTTTAAGTGAATTTAATTTGCTTAAAGTTTTCCGGTTAGGGCGTTCGCAAACAGCGGCGAAACCTGAGATAGAGAATTTCTGGGCCGTTTTGCTCGATACCTGGCTGCCGGATCAGGCCGGCGGCGGCGGCCGGGTTTTCGACTGGCGCCTGGCGGCCCCTTTTGCCGGGTCACGGTTTTTTCTGGCCGGCGGTTTGACTTCGGACAACGTTCAGGCCGCCATCGCTCAGACCCGGCCTTTTGGCGTTGATGTCAGTTCCGGGGTTGAATCAGCCCCAGGAATTAAAGACCGGGCTCAGATGGAAAACTTTATTAAAGCCGTCAGAGAAGCTGATAACCGCCTTAGCTCAAAGACTCAACTTTCTGAAAATATAAGGTAACTATTCAGCCAAATTTTACCCCCCCCACCTTCTGGAGGGGGCGGGGGTGGTTTTTCGTAAGCGGTTGCGGAAACGATTTCGTTGTTTTTCGGAAGCGAGCGGGAGCCCATTAGTACCTTACAGGTTATTTTCTTGTTTTTTTCGACAGCTTTTTTCAACTGTAAAAACAA
>WFRP01000274.1 GCA_015486505.1 Pseudomonadota bacterium
GGCCACATATATACAAGTAACGTGAGAGGAACCAAATCTGTGTTTATCTGCGTTCATCTGTGGTTTCTATTTTTTTGTTGAACCACAGATGGACACGGATAGACACAGATAAAAATCACATAATTTCCTATAGTTACAAAGCGTTACTTAGCAGTCAAAAACTCGATGGCTAAGTAAAAAACTTCATATGCACCCCAAGGGCACTTCCTCCGGGCGCAAGGCACCCGAAACCTGATGAATGAGGCGTACATAGAGTACGCCGCAGTGACGAAGGTTGCACCCCAAGGGCACTCCCTCGCTTCGCTCACGGCGAAGGTAACGCAACAGATAAAGAGTTTTTACGACGCCATCATTTTTTAATCACCCTCGCAAAAGCGCAATGACGCTGAGAAAACCGGAAATAACTGCATAATTCAAAACATCTGCAATTTCAACAGTAAATTTTCGGCTTCACTCGGTTTGGCGGTAAAGTTACAGAGGAAATAAACAAAATTGCTGCGCCTGCCTTGCAAAACTCGCTTACGCTCAAACAGTTGCAATGCTGATGGGCTCCCGCTCGCTTCCGAAAAACAACGAAATCGTTTCCGCGACCGCTTACGAAAAACCACCCCCGCACCCTCCAGAAGGTGGGGGGTAAAATTTGGCTGAATGGTTACCTTTCAACAACCCTTTTGCATAACCGCCATTACTTCAAGGTGAGTGGTGCCGGGATACATATCGTATGATTTAATCGATTTGAGATTAAGCTTCGGGGAAAGGGTTTTAAGACGAAAGATATCCCGGGCAAAAGTCGCGGGATTGCAACTTATGTAGATAATTTTTGCAGCCGAACTTCGGGCGATCATTTCGACAACCTCCATTGACAAGCCGACCCGGGGCGGATCAACCACCAGAGTATCCACATGGGCTTTTAAATTGCTTTTTTCAACCCGGCCGCCGACAAAATCAACAGCGGTAAAACCATTGCGTTTGAGATTCTCACGCCCTCTTATGACCGCGGCCGGATCGCTTTCATAGACCGTAAGTTCCGCCGCCGCTGCCAGGGCCAGCGAAAACGTGCCGCTGCCGCCGTAAAGTTCAGCAATCACATTGGCGCTGCCACAGTGACAGAGAAGATCTTTAATCATTTCCGTGGTCATCCACGGGTTGGCCTGGGCAAAACCGCCGGCGGCAAGTTCTAATTCGCCAAAACCGTAATTTTCGCTCACGGTCGCCGGAATCCTATTGAAAAAACTTAAATTTCCTGCCCGGAAACGGCCGCGGCAACCGGCCGCCGCGTATTCACCCCGACGATTAGCCAGAGCATAACAGGTATCAAGCCCGGCCCCCGCAAGCGCCGGGTTCTCAGAAAATTGAACTAATAATTTTTGTAAACCGGGGGCCAGAACCGGGCAGGCTGTAACCGGCACAACTTTATGGCTGCGGCGACGGAGAAAACCAATTTTCTGTGAGCCTTGAGCAAAATGAAAAATTGCCCGGTGGCGGTAAGCGTTTATCCGGGAAGCATGCGGTTCCGCTACCGGCACATTAACTCCGGCCCCGGCCAGAACCTGCTCCAGCATTTCCTGTTTCAGGGATAATTGCCGAGGATAAGGCAGTTGTAAAAGATCACAACCGCCACAGACTTCATAATGGGGACAAGGCGCCGGACAGCGCTCTGGTGAAGCTTCAATAATTTCAGATAACGAACCGATTATATAGCGTTTTTTCTCCTTCTCAACCCGAACTAAAAGTTTATCGCCAACCACCGCCCGCGGCACAAACACGGCCTTGCCCTGAAAAAAACCGAGACCGTTCCCCGGCGGCGCGTACTTCTCTATGGTAACTTGAATAAGCCGCAATTTAACTCCGAATACGGATAAAACAAGGACTCAGGATAAACAGCTATGACCTTTTGCAACTATTTTGTATCCGGAATCATAACCAGGCGAAAACCGACATTGTAACCCTTGAAATCCGGCCGCCGCTGGTTACGGCTGGCGGCGCGCACATAGCGGGCCGGGTTGTCCCAGCAACTGCCGCGGGCAATACGGTAACAAGTCAAATCCTGTGATTCATCTTCAATCTTGACCGTATTATCAAGACATCCCCCATAACTATCAGCACACCACTCCCAGACGTTACCGAGCGTATCATATAAAAGAAATTCATTCGGTCTGAAACTGCCGACCGGAGCGGTTACCGGAAAACCATCGTCACAATCATGCACACTCCAGTCCGACCATTTCCGTTTGGCGCTCAAGTCAGCGACGTTGGCGTAATCGCAGGTTACACTCGTATCATCACCCCAATATCTTACGGTTTCAGTTTGCGCCCGGCAGAGATACTCCCACTCGGTTTCCCGGGGCAGACGAATATTTTTACCGCTTATCTCCGACAACCAGCGGGCAAAAGCCATTGCGTCATTCCATGAGACCTCAACCACCGGCTGCTCCGGTCCATTCAGTGTGCACCCCTTATAGGTTTTACTGTCATGGTCGGGCGCAAAATGCTGAAACTGGGCATTCGTAACCTCAAATTTCCCGGCCCATAAGCCCGCAACCTCAACCTGATGCCGGGGCTCCTTATCAGCACAATAGCGCTTGTATTTTTCCAGACCCATCACTTTAATAAGACTCGCCTTCTCAGCGGCGGTCTGCCCCATAAGATATGAACCGGCGGGCACCCAGACAAACTCCATCCCGGTTACCGGTTCACGCCACTGCCGCGGCTCCGCCGCAAATGATATGTGCAAAAAAAGCAGGGACAGAAAAACAGTTGAGAAAATAATTTTCACACTCATCACCCTAAAAAATAAGAACTATTTTGCAAAATCAGACCCTGCCATTAACATAAATTAAAACAGAAACAAAGCCATAAAACAGCTTAAAACAATTTTCCCATTGCATATAATGCGTTAATGACCTAAAAAGCATCCCAGACCGCGATCACGGCCGCATATATACAAATAACGTGAGCGGTACTAATGCGGGAACAAACTCCGCAACCCAAACGGAGCCTCGCGGCCCGCACCCAGGGGCAATCCGCTGGTCGCACCCCAAGGGCACTTCCGTTGGGCGCAAATAAGTACTCTTATCAGAACATTTTCTTGTTTTTTCAAACCGAAAATAACCTGTAAGTTACTAATGCGGGAATAACTCCCGCAACCCAATCGGAGCCTTTTCGGCCCGCAAATAAGTACTCTTATCAGAACATTTTCTGATTATTAAATCTTGTTTTTTGGTGCAGAAAATAACCTGTAAGGTACTAATGCGGGAACAAACCCGCAACCTAATCGGACCTTTTTGGCCCGCAAATAAGTACTCTTATCAGAACATTTTCTTGTTTTTTCAAACCGAAAATAACCTGTAAGGTACTAAATCTGTGTTAATCTGCGTTCATCTGTGGTTTCTATTTTTTTGTTGAACCACAGATGGACACGGATAGACAC
>WFRP01000275.1 GCA_015486505.1 Pseudomonadota bacterium
GAGAGTAAAAGACAAATGCCGGCAAGCAACTGCCGGGTTTCGAGCAAAAATTAATTTAACCACCGGCAGAAACCGGCTGAAAATGAAAAACTTACCTTCACTGAAACATTTCCCGAGAAAACTGTATACTGCTTTCTGTATATTAGCCGCCCGGATTATACACGGTTGCCGCGCCTTGAGCAAAAAACCGGCCCCCGGCCATCGGCCGCTGACATTGGTGCTGTTGATAAGTCGCCCCCAGGATATTGATCTTTTTATCGATATTTATCAGCAGTCATTGAAAAAAACTGAGATTGAAGTATTGTTCTGGGCGACAAAACGGGCCCTTGGGCATTTTCCCGCAACCCGGAAATTACTGGATGAAAAGGGCATTCACACGGTATTCACCGTCAGCCATGGCAATCTTGTAGCGGCCATTCCCCGATTATTAAAGATTGACGCGCTGTTGAATACGGTTGAATCCACGGTGGCGAGTCACAAGGTCCCCAGCAGCATCACCCGCATCGCTAATGCCTGTAGGGTTCATACCTATACGATGCAGCATGGCTTTGAAAATGTCGGCCTGACCTACCAGGACTTAGAGCAGGGGGCCGATGTTCACTTTGCCGCCCGCAATGTTCTGACCTGGGGGCCGGTAAAGCAACTGCCGGGTATCGTTGCCCCGGATACCCGGCGTAAATGTCTGGCGGTCGGCTGTCCTAAAGCCCACCTTGTCCATTTGGAAAAGCCCCGGGAAATGTTTGTTGAAAAACCCATCATCGCGGTTTTTGAAGGTCTCCATGCTAATCGTTTTGACCGCCGCTATCTGGAGCTCTTTTTTGCCGACCTGCAACAGATGGCAGACACTTTCCCCAACCTGCGCTTTATCCTTAAACCCCATCCCGGAATTATTCAGCGCCGTAAAGCCCACGCAGAATTTCTCCAGGCCGTAAAAAATATCGAGGTGCTTGATCCCGCCAATGCCGATATAAATCAATGGTCGACGCCGACGCTGCTGGCGCAGGCCCTGGCGGTGGTCACAACTCCTTCCACCATCGCTTTAGATGCGGCCCTGGCGGCAACTCCGGTTGCGGTTACCCGTTACCGGCAGAAGGTTCCCTACTATGCCTATTATGAGCCTCTGCCGATTATTGATGGCGCTGATGACTGGCAAAATTTTCTTGAATCCGCGCTGACGGAGCGCGCCCATTTGCAAAAATTATCTCACTGCTTTCGGGAACGGGTCTGCCTGCCGGGCAACGCGGCCGAACGGATTCTCGCCGTGGTCAGCGAACAAAACTCTTGATCCGGATTATAGCAAACCCTCAATTCAAATCTTAGCTGATCCTGAAAATATATTCGCTGAGTTGTTCAACCCGCAGCTTATCAAAACGCCCCAGAAGAGCGCCTAGGCGCTTAATCCGCGTTTCTATTTCAGCGGCGGTTACTCCGGGGAAACGATGTTGATGGTAGGCAAAGTTGTTCCGGTGGCCGGGCCTGCGCATATTTATTTTTTTGCTGACTGTGCGTACCCGGTTATGGAGCTTGCCGCGCAGATAAGACCCGATAGACGCTGCCGGTGGAGATTTCTGCAGATAACCGGCTTCAACCAGGACATCAACCATCCGGTCACAGGAGAGTTTCCCGTTCAGAGCAGTAATATGGGGGGCCAGAATCCGCCGGCGTTCGGATTCAGCAAGCGGGCCTTTTTCACCCTGCACAATCTCCCGCACCAGCGGGCAGAGTTCCGCTAAAGAGTAGACCCTGTGGCTTACTTCATTGGGGAGATCATCGTCATATCTTCCTCCGGTCTCCGGTTGATAAGCCACGCTGGGAGTTCCGAGAACGGCGGCTTCAATCATGGTGGTGCAGCCGTTGGCAAGCAAAACTTTGGCCGCCATCAGCCAGGGGGTGACGCTGTCTTCATTAATAATTTTCAAGTTGGGGAAAGTCTCGGCAATTTTAAGCCAGGGCCGATGATTTTCCGCCGGATGCGGCCGGACAATAATATTATGTTCGGGCAGGGCCTGACTCAAGGCCGGCAGCATCTTTTGAAAATGCTCAAAGAGCACCTGTTTCAGGCGTCCTTTGCCGGCGTCAAAGGTCTCTTCGCCTCCGGCTTCCAGGTCCAGAGCCGGTTTTTTTAACTCGCTGAGATGTGAGAAAAAATGATTTACCTTGCTGAAATTGGTATTGATGAGAATAAAATCCCCATATTGTTGTTTCAGCAGTTCAGCTTTTTCCCGGTAGAATGAGCGCAGTTCGGGCCGAAGCAGATCTATCCGGGGGTTGCCGGTAAGATGGACCGGGGTTCCGGGGTAGCCGGGATAGTTTTGCAGGACCCGGGCGTCATCCGCGCCCCAAGTCAGAAGATGGGATAATTTTTTCAGCGTGACGGGCGAGAGCCGCCAGCGATAATATTCATCATCAGGCCAGCGTACCAAACCTTCTTCATCCCAACCGACAATCTCATGGCCTAAGTCACGCAGGATCGAAAACATCCTGATGCTCAGGGTACGCATACTTTTGGCCAGATAGACCCCCCGGGGGAGAGAGTCCACCCGGAAATGGATAAAAGCCCGGGAACCGATGACCACCGGAAAACCGCGTTCAGCCGCGGCACCGGCCAGCAGGATCTTGGCGTCCAGCTCCCGGACCTGGCTTTCCACCGGAATGATAATCGTTGCAGGTAGATCGATCATAAAAAATCCTCAGATATGCGCATGCGGGAATCAAGGCCCTGAGTTAAGACCCTGGGCCGCCGCGGCCAACTCTTCCCAGCGTTGTGTAAACGCTTTATACAATCCGGCATCAGCCGAGATTACACAGATTTCCTGGTTCAGCCACCACGAACGGCTGGTCCAGTTGAAGCTGCCGAAAATAACCCATTGTTTTTTACGGCCTTCAACCAGAATAAATTTATCGTGCATCGGCAAACGGTTTTCAGCCCCCAGCCGCCGGAAAAAAATTCCTGAAGCTTTGATAACTTTTTCCGCTGCTGCGGGCACGCGGCGCAAGGTTGAATCCGCGATAATTTCAATCCTGAACCCTTTACCGGCAAGTTTTGCCAGCTTGCGGGCCATAGTCGGGCCCTTCAAATGAGAAACGGCGAGTTTCAAGCGCAAGGATTCGGCCTTCAGAGAGTGGAGAAAACGCAGAACCGGATGCGGGAGCAGGCTGGGCAAAAAGAAAATTTCCGCATTTTCCCCCTGTAATTTCAAGTTGTTATAAAGTGAAAAAATCCGACTGCCGGACATTTTTATCTGCTGCAGGTTGCGGGCATGAAAAACCAGATGCGCCACCAGCCGGGGCTCGCTGATTTCAACCAGATGGTTATATCCGCGCTCCTGATCGCCGATTTCCCGGATAATCTCCGGAAATTTTTCCGGCTGATCGCCGGAGGGATTATAAGATCCGACCAAGGCCACCGGCCGCGGATGCGAAAAACAATAGAGTTTTTCATGCAGGTGCGGCTCCCAGCCAAGTCTCAAGCCCGGGGCCGGTCCGGAGATAGAAAGGGAACGAAATCCCGCTCCCAGGCCCCGGGCTCCGCCAAGCATCTTTTTCACCGGGTCATTGGCGTAAGGAGTCCGGGGCTTATTTTCGATAATCACCGTCACCCTGACCCCGCGGCGGTGAGCCGCCAGCAAATCCTCCGCCAGCCGCCGGTCCCGAAAATAATAAGTCACCCAGGTAATCGATCCCCCGGTCGGAACCGCCCTTATCCGCTTCGCCAGCAGGTCGCGCAAATAGCCGGGAGTAGCCCTAGGGCCCCCAAAAAAAGCTCTCATGCTTATGTTTTTCGTCTAAATCTTAACTTACTTTATTTCATTAAGCAAAAAAACCCTGCCGTTTTCAAGCCGATATCTGCGATCCGCCGCTTCCAACAGGGTTGATTGATGTGAAATAGCCAGGATTATTAAGTCATCGCGTAATTTTTGCAGGGTTCTGCAGATTGCGGCTTCACTTTCACTATCTAAAGCGTTGGTTGCTTCATCAAGAATCAAAAGCCGCGGTTTATGGATCAGGGCCCGGGCGATGGCCAGTCTCTGCCGTTGCCCCCCCGATAATTTGCCGCCCCTTTCGCCTATGTTCGTATACATACCTTCGGGCAGAGCCGCAACAAATTCCCAGGCTCCGGCGGCCTGCAGGGCGCTTTTTACATTAGCCTCCGCCGTTCCTGGTTCTCCCACCGTCACATTGATAAAGACCGAATCGTGGAGCAGGAGAGGCTCCTGGGGTACATAACCAATCATCCGCCGCCACTGCCGCAGATCCACATTTCGTAACGGCAGATCATCAATATAGATCTCTCCCACCTGCGGCCGGCACAGGCCGGTTATCAGGTCGATAATGGTGGTTTTCCCGGCCCCGGACACCCCCACCAGGGCCGTAAATGAAGGAAAGGGGATCTCCATCGTAACCTGAGCAAACAAGGTCGTATCGCCATAAGCAAAGCTGATATCTTTTAATGCTATCTGGCGATTAAGCGTCGGAATCCGGTCGCCCATCGTCGGTTCCCGTTCCTGTTCCGCTTCCTCGATTTTTTCGAGAAGAGACCAGTAGGCGCTCTCAAAAATCACCATTTTCTGGTATTGCTGCTGGACTTTTCCCAACTGGGTTAAAATTCGCGCCACTAAAAACAGCAGCAACATAACCTCAGCCATGGGAATATGCAGATAAATCAGGGCAACATAGAGGCCGAGCACCATGATAATGGTGATTGCGGGCTCCTGCAGAGCCTTTAACATCTCCTTGCTTAAAACCTGTTTGCGTAAGGCCCGGTTCAGACGATCGGTTTTGCTGACCAGAATGGCCTCGGCCAGATTTTCCCGGGCCATAGCTTTCATCGGTTTTATGGCCTGCATGCTGTCGGTTAAATGGGATAACAGTTTTTGCAAAAGATCAGTCTGCTTGAAACCGGCCCGCCGGGCTTTTTTCACCAGTTTGCTGAATAAAAGGAGAAAGAACAAAGCGGCGGGCAGAAAGACCGCTGTCGCTTTCCAGGAGACCAGGAAAGCGACTCCGATATAGACAAAAGACTGCAAGAGGGTTGCGAGCATGGTGGTACAGCACAGATACGCCTGTGAAGCGCGCATAGCTTCGGTCGCCACCGCGTTGGCCTGGCTGCCGACCGACTGGCCCACATAGTATTCCCAGCGCGCCCTAAGCAAGGCCCGAATTAAAGCCAGACGAAGATCGGTTGCCACTTGGGCAACCGTATAGCCGACCCTTTTTTTTGCCAGTAGCACCAGAATACTTTTAACCAGGATCGTCAGCACAATAACCAGCAGTAAATTCCCAGCGGCCGGTTCCAGGCCGATGACTGATAATGTTTTGATGACGATTTGCCCGGCCCGGTTATCGGCAAGCGAATTTACGGCGCCGGCATCGAGGCCGCCGGAAGCCAGGCCGAATAGCGGCAGTAAGGCAAAGAGGCCGAAACCCTCGGCGATACCGGCCAGCAGCAAGGCCAGCAGCATCATGATACTGGAATAAAAGTAAGTCCGGAAAAAACTCTGGAAGAGACGCATAGAGTTTTTTAACCTCTATTGCGCAAGTGTTGAGAAAGCGGCAATGATTCGGGAAATCTGCTCCGGCGTATGGGCGGCGCTGACGCTGCAGCGCAGCAGGGACCCGGCATCCGGGGTCGCGGGCGGCAGTACCAGATTTGTATAAACCCCCTCCCGCAGCAATCCCTGCCAACCGGCATAGGCTTTTTCCGCTTCGTTAAATCTTACGGAAATAATCGGGCTGGGCTCCGGCCCCAGGACAAATCCCAGTTCCTGCAATCCCCGGTATAAGCGCTCGGCATTGTTCCAAAGCTGCCGGCGCAGTTCCGGGCGTTGTTGGATAATCTTCAAGGCTTCCCGGGTTGAAGCGATGGCGGAAGGTGAAGATGAAGCCGTAAATATATAGGGGCGGCTGGCATAA
This sequence comes from Pseudomonadota bacterium, assembly GCA_015486505.1. Lineage (GTDB taxonomy): Bacteria > Desulfobacterota > Anaeroferrophillalia > Anaeroferrophillales > Tharpellaceae > Tharpella. The sequence continues at coordinate 5,914 of WFRP01000275.1, forward strand.
CGGACAAGTTCCAGTTCCGGATGATTACTGACACAAAAGCCGCCGATGGCGGCCAGGCTTTTACTGAAAGTCCCGACGATAAAATCGACTTCGTTTTCAATCCCGGCGGCCTCGGCACAACCCCGGCCCTGAGCCCCGAGTACCCCCAGGGAATGGGCCTCATCTACCATCAGGAAAGCGCCGTATTTCTTTTTTACCGCGGCGATTTCCTTTAAGCTGGCCCGATCCCCGAACATACTGTAGATGCCTTCGACGACAATCAGCGCGTTTGCCGCCCGCTCACCCAGACGCCGCAGTTTCTTGTCGAGATGGGCCGCGTCGTTATGGCGAAAGCGAATAAAATCAGCCCCGCTTAAACGACAGCCGTCATAGATGCTGGCATGACAATCAGTATCAAGCAAGATAACATCGCCGCTCCCCATAAGGGTTGACAGCATCCCCAGATTAGCGACAAAACCGGTGGAAAAAACCAGGGCTTCCTTCTGATTGTAAAAAGCCGCCAACTCTTTTTCCAGAGCCGCATGACCGGACAAAGTTCCATTGGCCATCCGGGAGCCGGTGGTCCCGGTGCCCTCTTTTCGGGTTGCTTTACAGGAGGCTTCAATGCCGGCGGGAGCAAAGGTAAGTCCGAGATAATTATTGGTCCCGACCAGGATGCAGCGGCGGCCGTTAATGATCGCTTCCGTCGCGGAGAGGATTTCATCCATCATAACATAAATTGCGTCAATACCTTGGGCCGCCAGGCGCTGACGGGCTTCGGCCAGGGGCTGTAATTTGTCAAAAAAAGCCATATCTATTTTTCCTCAAGCATTATTTGCAGCTGCTCCGCAAAATCCTTTACCGTCCTGACCTCAGCCAGCCGGTTCAACGGCACAATCAGATCGAATTCATCTTCAATCGCTTCCACCAGCTGCATCACCGCCAGAGAATCAAGGCCGAGATCCGTCAATAAATCAATATTCTCATCAAATTCAGTAACGTTTTCGCACATCTCATTGAGAATGCCGTAAAGTCTGGCCAATATATCATCATAGCTGATTTTCATTCACTCACCTTTGTTTGCTGCGAATTATGAATTATGCAATCATCGCCAGCACATGGTTATCTTTAAGCCTTCCTCTAAACCGACTTTCGGCTGCCAGCCGCTTTTTGCGGTGATTGACTGATTATCACAAACCCAGTCGGGATGATACAGCTCCCGTATTTTCCCGGGGGTCAGCATCGGCTGTCTCCCCGTCAATTGCGCTATAAACTGATTTATATTTGCCGATAGAGACAACAATGACAAAGGTATGCGCACTTTTATCAACTTTTGCGCCCGCAACCGGGAAACCAGCGCAACCACTTCATCCCAGCTGTAACCGCCGGGATGGCCGTCATGTAGTTCATATATCGCCTGGGGCCAGGCGGATTGCTCGAGGAAGGATTGGATAGCGGCCGCCAGATCATCAACATAGAGCATGGAAAAACGGGCCTGAGCGGCGCCCACCAGCGGAGCAACCCCTTTTTCCATCAGCCGGAAAAGCGGCAGCAATTCCCGGTCTCCGGGGCCGTAAACCGCCGGCGGCCGCAAAGCTACCCAGGGCATATCCGCGGCCGCGGCCGCCAATTGTTGTTCGCCCTCTTTTTTGCTGGCTGCGTAGAATGATAATTGCGGCTCCCGGGCCGCCAGTGACGAGAGCAGGAGAAATGAAGGTTTTGCAACCGTCTCCCGGGTTATCCGCACCAAAGCAGCAACTCCGGCGGCATTAATCTGATTGAAATGCTCAGCCCGCGCTCCCCGAACCGCCCCGGCACAATGAATAACCGCCCGGGAACCTTCAACCAGCTGCCGCAAGCTGGAGAGATCCGCCAGCGAGCCTTCAACTATTGCAAAATTTTTCTGCCCGGAAAGTTGTATTCCGACCTTGGAGCGCGAGCGTACCAGTCCTCTCACCCGCCAACCGGCGGCGCTTAACTTCCGGGCAACGACTCCACCGATAAAACCGGTTACCCCGGTAATCGCAATAACTCCGTTCCTGTCTGACTCGGCGGATCCGTCGGCATTCATAATAATTTAGCGGCGCATTAACGAAAAGAGAGCAAAATAACAGGAATATTTCCGGTTCGGAATTTATCCGGTAAAAAACAATGACGGACTCGTAAAAAGTATTTCTCAGGATTTTCAGGCACAATATGTTGTGATTTTGAATGTCTGCAATCACAACATATAGTGATTGAAAATTATTTCTCGGAGTTTTTACGAGGGCATCATAATGGCTGATAAAAATGGAAATCAACTCACCTGAGCTGATATTTCGGGAAATGAATAAAGGGTTTCAGTCAGAGATACCTGCTCTCCGGCATGGCGGGCCAGGAAACCGGCGCGGGCTCCTGAGCGGGATAATTTCCCGGAGGTCGTCCGGGGCAGGGTATTGCGGGGAACCAGTTCAATCAGACAATCTACTCCCAACTCCCTTTTAACCAGGCCGTGAAGACGATGAGCAAGATCGGAATAGACTTCCTTGCGCAATTCGCGACATTGGACCACCAGCACCGCTTTCTCAGCGCCATCCTGACCGGTCATGGAAAAAGCTGAGGCATCGCCGGTTTTGATTTCAGATTGCTGTTCGGCGATAAATTCAAGATCCTGCGGCCAGATGTTTCTGCCGTTAATAATAATCAAATCTTTCTGGCGGCCGGTTACTACCAGACTGCCGTTCAGCAGGTAGGCCATATCACCGGTATTAAGCCATCCCGTCGGCGACAGCACCTCTTTAGTTTCATCTTCTTTAGCGAAATAGCCTTGCATAACACTTTCACCCCGAACGAAAAGGGTGCCGCAATGTCGTTCGGGCAGGACCTTGCCGTCATTATCACGGATTTCCACTTCGTAATCCGGCAAGGGATTGCCGCAGACCACAAAACGGTTGCTTGGCTGACCATCGCTTAGCGAATCCTGATTTACAGGCAGAAATTCCCGGTTTTGATCGGTGAAATCGTTGCCGTTTACTTCATCAACCATCAAGCCGCAACCCAAAGGCATAAAACTGATTGCCAGAGAACATTCAGCCATGCCGTAACAAGGCACAAACGCCCGTTGCTCAAAACCGCTCGCCGCCAGTATTTCGGCAAATTGCCGTAAAGGTTCCGGACGTATGATTTCAGCTCCGATACCGGCCACCCGCCAGCAGGCGAGGCTGAATTTATTCGCTTCCGCCGGCCGTATTCTGCGGGCGCAGAGTTCGTAACCAAAAGGCGGGCCGAAGGAAATGGTGCTTTGATTCCGGCTGATGAGGGTTAACCATAAACGCGGGCGCATGGCGAAATCACGGGTATTCAAGTAGTCAACCGACAACTGGGAAGCCATCGGGGCCAGAACCATACCCACCAGGCCCATGTCATGGTAAAAAGGCAGCCATGACATACAGCGGTCATTCTCCCGGACCTTAATTCCGAGACTGGTGATGGATGACAGATTGTGCATCACCGCTTTTTGTGTGATGATAACGCCCCGGGGATACCGGGTACTGCCGGAGGTATATTGAAGGTAGGCGGTTTCCTGAGCCTGGGAAGGGTTGATCTCAATATGATCAATATCAATTTCACCAAGATCTTCAATCCGGCCGGTAAAAAGCAAATCCATTCCTGCCGTTGCTTCCTGGAGAAAAGGGTAAAATCCGTCCGGTGACATGGCGATCGACGCCTGACAGTCTTTAAGTAAACGCCGGACCTGTTCAATATATGCCTCACGGCCGCCGAGAAACATCGTAGCCGGCAGGGGAACCGGAACCAGGCCGGCATATTGACAGGCGTAAAAAATGCGCATGAAATCAGGGTGGGTATCAGCAATAACCGCTACCCGGCTGCCCCGTTTCGCCCCGATTGCCAGGAACTTCGCGGCCAGGTTGCGAGCGTCGGAGCGTAGTTGCGCGTATGATAAAACCGTCGCCAGGCGGCCGCGGCCATCATAAAAATTGTAGCCGGTCTCTCCGGTGGCAGCGTAATCCAATGCGTCAGCTAAACTGTGAAAATCACCACTTCGCAATGGCACAATATTAATAGTCGGGGTTGTATCCATAATTTTAAACTCCGGCAATAGCAACGGTTTTGTGTCCGCTCAACCTACCTTAAAAATACTTCCTGCAAAGGGCTTTTTTACTATAGTAGTTCAATTCAGAATCTGCTTAAAATTAACAGAAACTGCTTAATTTTAAAATCAAAACCCAAATTAGCGAAAATCGGTTTAAAAGTCAATAATAATTCTAATGCGGGAACAAATCCCGCAACCCAAACGGAGCCTTACGGCCCGCACCCAAGGGCAATCCGCTGGTCGCACCCCAAGGGCACTTCCGTTGGGCGCAAATAAGTACTCTTATCAGAACATTTTCTTGTTTTTACAGTTGAAAAAAGCTGTCGAAAAAAACAAGAAAATAACCTGCAAGGTACTAACGACATAAACAGTATTTGCAGATCCTCTGTCTCGAAATCAGTTGTCGAAACCGTGATAATACGGAAGGTATTCAACCATGACACTGATATTTGTATTGACAGATAAAGCTCATTATTGTACCTCTTAACCGGGAAGAGGGTAAGAAATATTTGTCAATTTATTGATATGGATTAAAATAATCGGGTTATAATTATGTCGTGCAATGATAATAAGCCGCTGACCATTAAACCGGTAACCGGCCGCTATACGCAACGTCGTTTTTTTAAAATGCCCTGGAGCATTTACCAGGATGATCCCGTCTGGGTGCCACCGTTAATTATGGATCTGGAACACCAGTTTGCTCCGGAAAATCCCTATTTTGCTCATGCCTGGATGCAATCATGGCTGGCTTTTCGGGGGACGCAGGCGGTCGGCCGGATCAGCGCTCAGATCGACCGTTTGCATCTTGAATATCAGCATGAACAATGCGGTTTTTTCGGGATGCTGGAGGCGGAAGATCGATCTGAAACCTTTGCCGCGCTCCTCAACACGGCTCAGGCTTGGCTGCAGGCTCAGGGGATGAAGTCGATTATGGGCCCCTTTAATTTATCCATCAACCAGGAGTGCGGCCTGCTGACATCCGGGTTTGAGAGCCCACCCTATATTATGATGGGCCATGCCAAACCTTATTACAGCCGCCGAATAAGCGAGCAGGGATACAGCCCGCGCAAGGAATTGCTGGCTTATACCGTCAGAACCGATTTCACTCCGCCCCGCGCCATGCTGGCTCTGACCCGAAGGGTCAAAAAAAATATCCATATAAGACCTCTGAACCGCTCCCGTTTCAATGAAGAACTGCAGATTATCGGTGATATTTTTAACGATGCCTGGTCCGAAAACTGGGGCTTTATCCCTCTGACCAAAGCTGAGCTGGAAGCTATGGGCAAAGATCTTAAGCTGCTGGTGGACAAGCAATTCATCCAGATTGCCGAGGTCGACGGGCAGCCGGCGGCAATGATCGTGGCGCTGCCGAATATTAACGAAATAATTACGGATTTAAATGGGCGCCTGTTGCCTCTGGGCTGGCTGAAACTTCTGTGGCGTTTAAAGGTTAAACATCCGAAAACCGTCCGCATCGCCCTGATGGGGGTCAAAAAGCAATACCAACACCAGCTGATCGGCGCCGCGCTGGCTTTTCTGGTCATCGATGCGGTTCGTCACCGGGTAATAAAAAAAGGGGTTACGGATGTGGAGATGTCCTGGATTCTGGAAGACAACCGGGAAATGCGTAAATTCTTGGAGGCGGCCGGCAGCCGGATATCGAAACGGTACACTATCTACCATAAAGAGATCTGAATGGTCATAGGGAATTTTGCATAAAGCCTGAGGATAAAACCACCTTCATTAAGGATTATGATAGATGACCGGACCAACCGACAAATTCACCGCCCTTATCCTTGCCGCCGATAGATCTTCCGGCGACCCGGTTGCCGAAGCCACCGGTGCTCTTTGCAAATCACTGGCGCCCGTGGCCGGTATCCCTATGGTTCTTCGCGTCATAGAAGCCTTGAAAGCGGCAGACGAGGTCGATTCCATAATCCTCTGCGGCCCTTCCCGGGAAATAATCAGTCGATCAGCTCAATTAAGCCGGGCCCTGAGCGGCAACAACATCCGCTGGATAGCGCATCGGGAAACGCCCAGCACCAGCACCTACGCCGCATTGCAGGAGATTGATCAAGGTAAACCGGTTCTTGTAACCACCGCTGATCATGCCTTACTGACGCCGCAGATTGTTGATTATTTCTGCTCACAAGCCCGCCAAACGGATTTTGATCTGACCGTTGGTCTGGCATCTTATGATATGCTCAGTAAAGCTTTTCCCAACTGCCGGCGCACGGTTACCAAACTTAAAGACGGTGGTTTCTGCTCCTGCAATCTCTTCGCCTTTCTCACCCCGGAGAGTTATTCCGCAGCCGATTTCTGGCGCCGGGTTGAACAGCAGCGCAAGAAACCCTGGCGCATTGTCAGCATCTGCGGCTGGCTGACCGTCTTTCGTTTCCTGTTGGGGCAACTGACTATGGCAGAGGGATTGCAGCGTATTTCACAACGGCTGGGATTAAAGGCGGGAGTCGTTATGATGACCCAGCCGGAAGCTGCCGTTGATGTGGATACCGTGAAAGATTTAGCCCTGGCCGACAAAATTATTGCCGGCCGGGACGATGACTTTTCACTTGAATAGTTGTCGGGCATATTCCAGATCGGCGGGATAATCTACTTCAGCCCAGGACAACCCGGCAACCGCGCAAGTCCAGACCGGCTTAGTCCGGGCCATTTCATTGATTACCGATAAATACCAGCGTTTTCGGGCCGCGGCTTCTTCAAGCGCCAGTTCCAGAGCCGCGCGAAACCAGGCCGACCCCGGCTCCCGAAAAAGTATCATGCCGATGGATTCGGCATCGACTTCGTCGTCGGCCAGGGTTTTCCCGATCTGCAGCAGGCGCGTATCCTCAAGTTGCACTTTCATATCATCAGCATCGTATTTATCTTTATGATTTATGGTAACCGTTACCTCATGCGCAGGCGCCCGCAGCAGTCGCTCAAGGATAGCGGGCTCAAAAAGCGTATCGCCATTGATTAACAGAAAATCACCTGTCATCTCTTCTCTGACCTTCCAGCAGCTGACCAGATTGTCGGAGCTCGCGTATTCGGCGTTAAGGAAGGTTTTCACGTTTTCCAGGCCGGAATACTGTTTGAGCAAAGATTCAACCTTGTCGGCCCCATAGCCGACCACCACCGTCGCCCGGCTCACGCCGCAACGGGCCAGGGCATCCAGTTGCCGTTCAAGCAGGGTTTTGTCGCCGATCGGCAACAGGCATTTGGGCAATTCACTGGTTAATGGCAACAAACGTTTTCCCTGTCCGGCACTTAAGATAATCGCTTTCACTCCTTGTAAACCTCCTGTTTCATATCGTAAAAAAAACTTTATGGAATAGTTACGAATTATTGTAACTCAACTTTCTGAATTATTTCTGAAAAAATTTGCCGACATAGCATAATTGAACAACAAAAACAATCAGTAACTAATGCGGGAACAAACCCGCAACCCAAACAGGGCTTTGTGGCCCGCAAATAAGTACTCTTATCAGAACATTTTCTTGTTTTTTCAAACCGAAAATAACCTGTAAGGTACTAATCAGTAAGGAATTTTCAGGTTGAGCAGCGAACAGGACACTTGTTTTTTGCCCTGAGTAAGTACAACTACTTCTTGCGTACTTTTCTTTTTCTTGTTAACATATGTTATAGCCGGAACGACTGAAAACTTTAACTTTTTCGTAACTATTCAGCCAAATTTTACCCCCCCGCCTTCTGGAGGGGGGGTTCTTCGGAGCGGTTGCGGAAACGATTTCGTTGTTTTTCCCGGCGAGCGGGAGCCCATTAGTGCCTTACAGGTTATTTTCTTGTTTTAAAACAAGAAAATGTTCTGATAAGAGCACTTATTTGCGGGCCGCAAGGCCCTGTTTGGGTTGCGGGATTTGTTCCCGCATTAGAATATAGCCTTTCCGGTTATTCGTCCCGCCGAATTACAAATGAGCACAGAATAATCTATAAAGCGGAAGATGAAACCGTATTCATTGTCCAACTTCGCTATCATTACTCAATTGA
>WFRP01000276.1 GCA_015486505.1 Pseudomonadota bacterium
CATCAAGATTTCCGCACAGGTTATTTTCTGCACCAAAAAACAAGATTTAATAATCAGAAAATGTTCTGATAAGAGTACTTATTTGCGACCATCGGAAGTGCCCCTGGGTGCGGGCCAGTAACTTTCTTTTGGGTTGCGGGGATTGTTCCCGCATTAGGCTTATTTCTCTAGCTTTTAATCAACACAACTCCTGCGGCTAAAAAAGAAGGATCAGTTTCACTCCAGGTTCCATACCTTTGCGCGTACGCTTGAGGAATTTCCCTGTGAGTTTGCCAACGTTGCCGGACATCGTAATAATCAAATGTCGTAAAAGCAACATTATAGATTGACTCCAGTTGCTCCCTGTTCAAGTTCCATTGCTGGGCACTCTTTTCATAATTTAAAGACAGCGCCACAGAAAATGTTGCTATCAATCTTCCTGACGGTTTCAGGGTCTCATAGCAAGATTTAACCAACAATTCGTGATCTTCCAAAGTGTTGTGTTCAAATGCTGATGTAGAAATTATAACATCGACGCTCTCTTTTTCAATACCCCATTTTTGCCGTAACCCGGGGTTGGAAAAATTTCCGACAACGTCTACGTAATCGTATTTCCATTTTTTTAAGTCTATGCCCAAAATTTCAACGCCATACTTATTTTCCAGATATCCATGAATGGCGCCGGGCCCACAACCAATATCAAGAATACGCATGCCTGGTTTAAGAAGGTTATGACATTGCAACGCCAACCAGGTATAATCCATGCAGTAATTCCAACCTATTCGCCTGTCAGGCAACAAGCTGAATTGACGAATTTCCGCCAGCAATCCTTGATTATAAGCAATGGGATCAATATTATGCGGATCAAGTAATTCGATGAAACTACCTAATGCCGGATCAATTGAAATGATTGATAAATCAGGTTCCAATTTGCTGTCTGTCTGTTGAGATCTCAAAGGCAGGTTACTTCCCTGCTTGACAACTTCAAAAAAATTAACCCGCGGATATACCTCCAATTCTCCACCAATTGTGGCATTGAATATCCGTACTTTTTTTCTTTTCGCTGCACGAAGGGTCAATTCATGAGCGGCTTTCATATTTTTATTCAATATTTCGGCAGAGAAACCCGGCGTCCCATAACCTGAGTGAAAATGATTTTGATCCTGCGAAGGTTCGCTGTTTTCTTTAAATCCGAGATCACAACCAAGAAGATATATAGTTTCAAACCCCATATACATAGCTATCTGCAAAACCGGCAACATAGATGTACCGAATTTGCAAACGGCATCTTCAATATTATCAGACCACCATTCATCGGGCGCACACTCAGTCACCTGGGTCCCACGAGTACAATCAATATAAAAAACATTATCACCGGTCGGCAAATACGATTTCAGATCTCGCCAAACAAACGATGGTATTCCCTACTCCAGAGATTCACGGATATCTTTATTCCAATCTGGCCGGACAACATTTGTAGTCGTACACAGAAAAAAACTTGGGCGCCATTTTGTGGTTTTGTAGGTTAACGCTATACGATTCATTGCAAATGTATATTCATTCCGCAACAAATTCAAAGGGGTATCTCTGAGACTTGGCCCATTACCTATAACGAAAACCCTTTTCCCTTTGTATTTATCTCTGAATGATGAAAGTGACGTGTTGCCGATATCGGCAAATTGTTGCGGACACTGGTGCTTAAATAATAAAGATGTTTGATGTTCCCGTTTCCCAAGAAACAATTCCGTCAATTTTTCCAGCGTTTCAATATCATCCGGCTTATCATGCAAAAGATTCTTTAAATATTCCAACTCTACCGAGAACTCCTGCTCAACTAAATTTGTCGAATCTGCTCCGTTCAAGTTCATCCTGTTCCTCACACTTTCAGACGCAAAAACGCCTTTTCATAATTTTGAAATCGTTGTTTCCAGCGAACGTCCCTATTTCCCTCCCCCATAAATTTTCCCCTTGCTTTCATTTACCCGGCGCCTGCCATTGTGTTTTGACTAAAACCGTTTTCGCGGTGAAATAGACGGTTTTCCCATAACTCAGATATTTTCTTAAATTGTTCAAAACTATCCTTACCTTAAACAAACAACCTCTTGCAAGATAAATAGTTCTTATGGTAGGGGAAATTGTCATACAACAATCAGACAACATTGATTAAGCAAGCAACATTCCAAACCCTTAGCATTGGAACAATTATTGCGGCAGCCGTTCCAATATGATCTTTCCAATCAACACCAACACCGGGGACAAAGATATGAGCAACACAAGCGTTAATCTGGATAATTTTTTCAATGAAACCGAAAGCCTGGCCGCCACCGGCAACCTGTCTGAGGCGGGAAAACTCCTTCAGGGACTTATCGATAATCAGGATTTGACAATAGCGCGGGCCCATAATGACTCCGGAGTGATCGCCTGGCAGGAGGGCAAGGCCGACAAGGCTTTGGAACACTACCGGCAGGCGGTAAAGCTGGCTCCGGGAAATCCGGTCTACCGTAAAAACCTGGCGGACATTCTCTATTTCGGGATGGGTGAGATTGAAAACGCACTGGCCCATTACCGTCAGATAATCGCCGATAACCCGCGTGATTTTGACGCTAATCTCGCTATCGGCCGCATCTGCGCCGACCTGAGCCGTCATTTTCACCAGGAGGCCCGTGATTTTTTCGAACTGGCCGACCGCATCGAGCCGGGCAACGAATTTGTCAACAATGAATTGCTTAAATTAAGCAGCCCGGCTGAGAACCGGGAAGATTTCGCAGCAACGGCAAAAGCAAAGCCACAAGCCGCCGATCTTAACCTGAAAGATGCTGATACAGATGACCCGGACACCCTCTACCAACGTCTAATTGCAGATCTTGACCCCGAAAACAATGTTAACAATGAAACCGAAATAAAGAATTTTCTCGATAACTTTCCGCATTTTGCCCGGGCCCACAACGACCTAGGCGTCATTTCACACCGGCTGGAAAAGATGGATCAAGCCGAGGAGTGTTACTTGAGGGCGGTGCAACTGGCCCCGCAAAACATTACCTTTCGCAAGAATCTGGCTGATTTTCTTTTTGTGGTCAAAAACGATCCGGGAGCGGCTATGCCGCACTATCACGAAGTCCTCACAACCGCCCCAAAAGATTTAGAGACCCTGATGATGATCGGCAATATCTGCCTGGAGCTGGGTTCTGCTGATGACGCTCACAGTTTCTTTAATCTGGTGCTTGATATTGAGCCCTGGAATCTGGATGCAAGCAAAGCTCTGGAGATGCTTGACGAAAAACGGTGAGGCTCAAACAAACACCCCGGCGGCGGTGTCCCGGAACCTGATAGCAACCCGCGACCAAAACTAAGTGTCTGCCTGATCATCAAAAATGAAGAGCGTTGGCTTGACCAATGCCTGGCAAGCATACAGCCGGTTGCCGACGAAATCATCGTGGTTGATACCGGTTCGACTGATGGCAGCTGTGAGATTGCGCAAAGATATGGCGCTAAAATCTTCCATTTTTCCTGGTGTGATGATTTTGCCCGGGCGCGCAATTTTTCCCTTGAAAAAGCTACGGCAGACTGGGTTTTGATTCTTGACGCGGACGAAGTTATCGCCGAAATGGATTATGATACCCTGCGCCGCTTGACCAATACTCCGGCCCCGACACCCGCTGCCTATCAGGTACTTACTCGAAATTATATCAATCGCAACGATATAATCGGCTGGCAGGCTAACGACGGCAGTTACGCCGATAAGGAGCGGGGTTGCGGCTGGATACCAAGTCGCAAAACCCGCCTCTGGAGCAATCACCCCGAAATCCGTTTTTCCTATCCGGTACATGAAGTCGTCACCCCGGCATTGGCAAAGCTGAACCTCAAACCTCAGGCCTGTTCGCTCATAATCCACCATTACGGCAAGCTTGACCAGTTGCAGGCTGATGCCAAAGGTGAACGATACTTTACTATCGGATTGAAAAAACTTGCGGATATGAGTGACGCGGAACTTCCGTTGCGAGAACTGGCGATTCAGGCCGGCATCCTCAAACGCTTTGATGAGGCAATCGACCTCTGGCAACGCTATCTGAAAATCAACCCCGACAACGCCGAAGCCTGGCTCAACCTGGGAACCGCTCTCTTTTCCGGCGGCAAGATAGATGCGGCCCTGGCAGCAGCGGAGCAAGCTTCAGAGCTCAACCCGAACCTGAAAGAAAGCTATTTCAACCGCGCTCTCTACGAGCTGCATCTGGGGCAGGCGAAAAAGGCCGCAAAAAGATTGCGCACACTAAGCAAAACTCACCCAGAATACCATGCCGCAAGGTTTATGCAGGCGGCCGCTGTCTGTTGTCGCGACGGAGTAAAAAAAGGAAAACAGGCCTTCAAAAAAATTACCAACAAAAACCTGACCACGGCAATGATCGGCATTGCTGGAGAAGAACTGGCGAAAACCCTGCTGAAAGCGGAACGTGGAAAAGACGCCGAGAAAATTAAGAAAGCGACCGCGCAGCTCAACTAATGCGGGAACAAACCCGCAACCCAAAC
>WFRP01000277.1 GCA_015486505.1 Pseudomonadota bacterium
AATCAGGATAAAACTGCCGCTGCTGTGGTTTTTCTGGTAGGAGTCGAAAAAAAGCGGCTGGGTGGTGGTGAGGGTCAGCCGGCCAATCTCATTAAGATTTAAGGTCTCTGCCGTTTTTTTGCGCAGATTGTTGATGTCGAAACGGTACTTCAGGTTGACAATTTCAGCCCGGGCCGTGCGGGTCGTATGTTTTATGATATAGCGATGTTCACGGTTCATCGGCGTTTCCGCCATCCAGACCAGCAGGGCTTCGATCGTCCGGCCGATCCGGGGCATATTGTCGGGATGCACCAGCATATCGCCGCGGCTGATGTCGATCTCGTCGTTAAGGGTCAAGGTTACGGATTGGGGCGGAAATGCCTCTGGCAATTCGCCCGCGGCAGTAAAAATACTTTTAACGGTGGAGCGTTTACCTGAAGGCAGCGCCAGGATTTTATCGCCGGGGCGGATAACTCCGGAAGCCAGGGTTCCGGCAAAGCCACGAAATTCGGCATTGGGGCGCTGGACATACTGAACCGGGTAACGCAGATCGATAAAGTTGCGATCTGAGCTGACATAAACATTTTCGAGAATCTCCAGCAGCGGCGGCCCGCTGTACCAAGCCATCGCGGCCGATTTTACGACCACATTATCGCCTTTTAAGGCGGAGATCGGGATAAAATGGAGGTCGGGAATCCGCAAACGGGTAACGAAATCACGATATTGCTGACAGATTTTGTCGAATACCGACGCCTGATAATTGACCAGATCCATCTTGTTGACTGCGAGCATAACATGTTTGATGCCGAGCAGAGAGATGATAAATGTGTGTCTGCGGGTCTGATCGACGATTCCGGCCCGGGCATCGACCAGAATAATGGCCAGATTGGCGGTTGAGGCCCCGGTAACCATATTGCGGGTGTATTGCTCATGCCCCGGAGTGTCGGCAATAATAAATTTTCGCCGGGAGGTCGCGAAATAGCGATAGGCGACATCAATGGTTATCCCCTGCTCGCGCTCAGCCTGGAGACCGTCCAGAAGCAGGGCGTAATCGATCTCGCCGTTAACACTGCCAACCCGTTTACTGTCGCGCTGTAGCGCCGCCAGCTGGTCTTCATAAAGAAGCTTGCTGTCGTAGAGCAGGCGTCCGATCAAGGTTGATTTCCCATCGTCGACCGAGCCCGCCGTCAGAAAGCGGAGCAGGTCTTTCTGTTCATCACGGTCGAGAAATTTTTCGATATCACCGCTATTACTCTTCATCTAGAAATATCCCATCCGTTTCTTTAGTTCCATTGCGCCTTCCTGGTCGAAATCGATAACCCGGGTAGTCCGTTCACTCTGGTTGACGGTCATCATTTCGGCAACAATCTTTTCGATGGTATCCGCTTCCGACTCGATGGCTCCGGTCAAGGGATAACAGCCCAGGGTGCGAAATCTTACCATTCTGATCCGGGCCTGAGCGCGCAAATCCGGCGGCATCCGTTCATCATCAACCATAATCAGGTTGCCGTCAATCTCAACCACCGGGCGTTTCGCGGCGAAATAGAGCGGGACAATCGGAATCTTTTTCAATCTGATATACTGCCAGATATCAAGTTCGGTCCAGTTGGAGATCGGAAAGACGCGGATGCTTTCGCCGGGATTGGTTCGGGTATTATAGAGGTTCCAGAGTTCGGGGCGCTGATTTTTGGGATCCCATTGCTGGTGCCGATCCCGGAACGAAAATATGCGCTCCTTGGCCCGGGATTTTTCTTCATCACGCCGGGCCCCACCGAAAGCCGCGCTGAAGCCGTATTTTTTGAGGCCGCTGAGCAGCGCTTCGGTTTTCATAACTTCAGTGTGAATCTTGCTGCCGTGACTGAAGGGGCCGATGCCCTGTTTCCGGCCGGCCTCGTTGTAATGGACAATCAGGTCGATTGCATTGTCCCGGCAGAATCTGTCACGAAAACTGATCATCTCCCGAAATTTCCACTGTGAATCGATATGCATGAATGGGAAAGGGATCTTTCCCGGAGCGAAGGCTTTTTGGGCCAGATGGGCCATTACCGAAGAGTCTTTGCCGATCGAATAGAGCATAACCGGATTTTCAATTTCCGCCGCGACTTCACGGATAATATGGATGCTTTCCGCCTCCAGCTCTTCGAGGTGGGAGATCGAGTATCTGTAATTTTCAGGCATTTTTTATCTTGTTACTCCTTGCACCCTAAAGGGCATAAACGCCTTCGCGTCTTTGCGGGATAACTGCTTTTTTGTCTCCCGCCAAGACGCCAAGACGCCAAGACGCAAAGAAAAATTGCGGGCAAATGATTTTAACAATAAATATCAGTTATTTAACCTGAGTCAGAAAGTTGAGAAATTAATCTTCTGTTTCAAAATTTGTTGAACTGGCGCAGGAGTCTGATAATCATGGCAACTGACTCAGTTTCGTCAGTTTTGTCGGTATCGATTATCAGCTCCGGTGCCGGCGGTGCTTCGTAAGGGGCCGAGATGCCGGTGAAATTTTTTATTTTACCGGCATCAGCCTGTTTATAAAGGCCTTTGGGGTCACGGCGGCGGCAGGCGGCAAGCGGGCATTTTAGATAGATCTCGAGAAAATCGCCGGGCGGCAAAAGCTTGCGGATGCGGTCGCGATCCTCACGATAGGGCGAAATAAATGCGGTAATCGTAATCAAGCCGCTATCAACCATCAATTTTGCGACCTCACCCACGCGCCGGATATTCTCCCGGCGCCCGGCCGGGGAGAAATCAAGGTCGGCATTTAAGCCGTGCCGGAGATTATCGCCGTCAAGAACATAACTTCTTATTTTAAGCTCATAAAGTTTTAGGCTCAGGCGATTAGCCAGGGTCGATTTGCCGGAGCCCGAAAGCCCGGTCAGCCAGACGACACCGCTTTTGTGTCGGTTGAGCTGGTGGCGCTGCTCGCGGCTGATAGTGCTTTTATGCCAGGTTAAATTATCTTGCATCAGGTTTCCCGCTCAATTTTGGGCTTGGGGCCGGTATTCGGGGATCAGGTTCTTTAAGGCCTTTTTTATCCTTTCGCAGTCATGATCCTTAGCGGCCGCAAGCCGTCGTTCAAACTGAGTCAAGCGATTATTCTACATCTTCGCGGCTCTCTTGTAACATCTAAAAGGTGAGGGTGACAAGTCATTTTACCGCAGGAGCTTTAAGCGGAAGCGCTCCTGGGTACGGGGCGAAAAGGCTTTATTTTGCGGGGTTTGTTCCCGCATTAACCGTAATGCGGGAAGAGAAAGGCAGGCAGTTATTTGATTTTCACGGTCAAGTCGGTTTCAGAGCAGTGAATCTGAGCGGTTTCCCAGGTGGAATCGCCGTTTAAGGCAGCGTTGAGCATATTCTGCCAGCCGAAGCAGCCGCGGCAGAAACCGCCGAAATCGGGCTTAAGGCAGGGCGGCTGGGCCCCGGCCTGGATAATGGTCAAGTTGGGAGCGGCGGGTTGGGGCTGAGTTGTGTTTTTCACGAAACTGCTCCTTATTAAGGGTTTAACCCGACTTTCAGGTAAATATTCGGCTTAACCGGATTGGCACTTAAGTTACAGAGAAAACCAGCGATCTTTGCTTCGCCTGCGCCCACCGGAAGTGCCCTCGGGGTGCGCCCAACGGAAGTGCCCTCGGGGTGCGCCCACCGGAAGTGCCCTCGGGGTGCTTCGCACGGGGACAGAACTGAAGGTTGCGCCCTGAACGCAAGTGAAGAAGTGCCCTTGGGGTATCCATCACTTTTGAGCAGTTTGGAAGTAAAGCCGAATATTTACACTTTCAGATTAACGATCGCGTATCTTATGCCATTACTTCTTGCCGCAACAATGGACGTACACTAAAAACTTCGTTTGCCGTTAATGGTTCTATTGCTGACTCCGATACCGTTATTACGGCTATCGTTTCGCCTAGCGCATTGAAGACTTCCAAAGAATAGCCATCGTCATCATCCATCACCGGATGATGCTCCACTATCGTTGCCACGTCCCCTTTTCGTAATCCCTTCGCGCTTATATTTTTGGTCAAAACAACATCTTCAAATAATTGATAACTCATTTATTTCACCCGCCTGTCCGGAAACTTTGTGATAAATTTGGTAATACCTGTTGCTGTTTCCGTCATCCAAATTGTACGTACTGCTATTGTTTCGCCATTTGGTCCGGTCAATCTGTCTGCAATTTCATACGTCTGACCGTATCTTGTTTGTTCGGTCGGTATAGTCTCAAGAGACAATATCTGTTTTCGCAGGTCATTTTCCAGCGTTTTCCAATTTCCAAGAGTATAACCCGCATGTGCCAGCCATCTCGATTTGTCTCTGTGTTTACGCCAGATCAATAAATATCGGGTCAATTTTTCCGAGGCAATCTGCGTATGGGCTGGTAGTTTCATTATGTTGGTTTATTGTACGCTGTAGTTCTGTGGTCGCTATATATCGGGAAAGAGCGAGCTTAGGCTGCGCCCCTCTGTAACCGGTGCCAGGCTTGAGATGTTGCTGGGAAACACAAATATCAAGCCTGGCACCGCTCCTTTACAGCTTACAGCTAAATCTTCTTCATGCCTTCCAGTACCTTTTGCGGGGTTAAAGGCAGGTTTTTGCAGCGGAAGCCGGTGGCGTTGTAGACGGCGTCGGCGATCGCCGGGGCGGTCGGCGAGACCAGGCCTTCACCCGCCTCTTTGGCACCGAAGGGGCCGTCGGGCTCGTAGGTATCGACGTGGACCGAAACCCCGGGCGGCATATCTTCGGCGCAGGGGATTTTATAATCGAGGAAGGTGGTCGTCAGGGTTTTACCCTCTTTCATAATAAACTGCTCACTCAAGGCGTAGCCTAAGCCCATATGAACCGAACCTTCAAGCTGGCCTTCAACCGCCATCGGATTGATCGGGGTGCCGCAGTCATGGGCGGTAGTCATGTATTTAACCGCAATCGCGCCGGTTTCTCTGTCAACTTCACATTCGGCCACCTGGGCGCCGAAACTGAAAGCCGGGGTAACCAGGCCCTTGTTGCGCGGGGTATAGGAGCCGTAGCCGATAATCGGTTCGCCGCGATTGGCGCGCTGCGCCATCTTGACCGCATCGCCGAAACTTAGAGCCCGGTCGGGGCGGTTGGCGGGATAGATTTTGCCGTCACCGCAGCGTAAATCATGAATAACGTTAAGATCAAACTTCAAAGAGACCATCTTGAAAAGTTCATCCTTGATCTCCTGCGCGGCTTTGCGCACGGCATTACCGGCCATCAGGGTTACCCGGCTGCCCCAGGTGCCGAGATCGGCCTGCGGGGTGATAGCGGTATCAGCCGCGGTCAGACGGATATCGGAAACCTTAAGGCCGAGCTCTTCGGCCAGAATCTGGCGTAAGACCATATCACAGCCCTGGCCGATATCGGAGGCCATGGTCAGCAGATGAACGGTGCCGTCGTCAAAGGCGCGCACCTCGGCCCGGGTGAAGTTGTAGCGGGTGTTAAACCAGTTGAAAACCCCGCCCGAGATAAAGCTGTAACAGCCGATACCGATGCCGGAGCCCGGTTTCATATTCTCCCGTTTCTTTTTCCAGTCGGTCATCTCCGCAACTTTCAGCAGGGATTCCTTGAATCCACAACTTGAAATGGTCGCGACTCCAGGAAT
>WFRP01000278.1 GCA_015486505.1 Pseudomonadota bacterium
AATATTCTATCTCAGGTTGCGGCAGAGCCAGGGCAAAAACAATCGCTTTTTTGGCCATTGTTTTGATCGCTTCCGGTTTTAACTGACCTGCACTTGACAGACCGATAAAGACATCAGCCCCCGGCAGAACTTCTGCCAGAGAACCCTTAAGCTTCTCAGTATTGGTGATGAATGAGAGTTCGGATTTAGCCCAATTCATATTGGCGGTTCGATGCCGGTAGATGGCCCCCGCACGATCGCAGACAATCACCTCCCCGGCCCCCAATCGAACTATTCTGCGGGCTAGAGCAATACCGGCGGCCCCGGCACCGTTAATAACGACTTTAGAAGACGCCAGGGTCTTGCCGGCAACTTTCAAGGCATTATTCAGAGAAGCCATTATCACAATTGACGAACCATGTTGATCGTTGTGGAATACCGGCAGACGGACGGCCCGGCGCAGGCGTTCAACAATGGCAAAACAGTCGGGTGCGGCGATATCCTCTAAACAGATACCGCCCATAGTCGGAGCCATAACCCGAACGATCTCAACAAATTCATCCGCAGTCTCGGCATCAATTGCCAGCGGCAGCACATCGATACCGGCAAAGCTCTTAAAAAATACCGACACCCCCTCAAGCATAGGGATTGCGGCGGGGGCCCCGACTTTGCCGAGGCCGAAAACTGCCGACCCGTTGGAAAAAAGGCCGACGGTATTAGCCCGCATCGTATAGACAAAAGAGTCCGAAGAGTTTTCGGCAATGGCCTGGCAGCTGCTGCCGACTCCGGGGGTATAAACCAGGCTCAGAACTGAGGTGTCTTTTATCGGAACCTTGCTGCTGACTCCGATCAGACCACGATATTTCTGCCTCAAAGCGAGAGATTCTTGTGCGACTGTCATTTTAATATCCTTCTAAGCAACGCTTTATAACTACTTGAAATTATTAAAATTTTATCTGTGTCCATCTGTGTCCATCTGTGGTTCAACAAAAAAAATAGAAACCACAGATGAACGCAGATTAACACAGATTTAGTACCTTACAGGTTATTTTCTGCACCAAAAAAAAGATTTAATCGTCAGAAAATGTTCTGATAAGAGTACTTATTTGCGACCAGCGGAAGTGCCCCTGGGTGCGGGCCAAAAAGGCTTAATTGGGTTGCGGGATTTGTTCCCGCATCAGGTGTCTCCGGTTGAAGTTTATATCTTTGATGTAGCAGATGATGACTTTTTTGTCGATAGCTAACTAGCAATAACAAAAAAATGAACATCTGTTCGTTTTTTGTTGACAAGGTCTAAATTCCCCGCTATGAGTTGCGAATGAAGATTCTGGTTTGTATAAAACAGAGCGGTGATGACGGTCAGATGCACCGTTTTGATGCTCACGCTCTGGAAGAGGCAATGATAATGAAAGAGCGCCTGGCGGCGGAAACCACCGCGCCGGTTACGGTTGCCGTTGTCACCGCGGGGCCTTTGACCGCCGCCCCGGTTATCCGGCGGGCTTTCGGCCTCGGAGCCGATCAGGGGTTTCATATGGTCACCAGCGAAACTGAATATGGATATACGTCTTCGGCGGTGACCGCCGGGCGGCTGGCATTTGCGGCCCGGCTGGCTCACTATGACCTGATCCTGACGGGGATTATGTCGGAAGATATGATGGCCGCCCAAACCGGCCCGATGCTGGCCCGGATTCTGGGACTCCCCTGCGCTACCGAGGTGGTCAAGGCCAATTTAAACCGGGCGGCGAACCTGATTGAGATTGAACGCGAGCTTGAAAACGGCTTTCGTGACAGCCTCGTAATCAAGCTGCCGGCGTTACTCACCATTCAGGCCGGCATCAATACGCCCAGATACCCCCGGCTTTCGAATATGCTGGCCGCGAACCGGAAAGAGATCATAACCATCAACGAAGATGAATTTGCGGCCCGACCCGCCCGGGAGGTTTGCATCGGCCGGGAAAACCCGGAAAAGACCCGGTCCGGCCGGAAATTGACCGGGTCCTTAGAGGAGCAGGCCCGGGAACTTTTTAACCTCTTGCAGGAGAAAGGTCTTCTATGAGAGAGATATTGATAATTGCCGAAATCTCCGCTGGCAAAATTCAGCCCGTAACCTACGAGATGATCAGCGCGGCCCGCAAGATCGAGCGCTATTCGGCTCAATCCGCAAATCCTGCCCGGATCCGGATTATTATCATAGCGGAGAATCCCGATTCTTTAAGCAATACGCTCGCCGGCGCAACCGGAATCGAGGTTATCGGTATTAAAGTTCCGGGATTTACCGGCTACAACAGCGATACCTATATTTTTTGTCTGGGGAAATTACTAAAGAGGTTAAAACCGACCCATATTCTCGTGGCGCACAGCTCTCAAGGCCGCGATTTTTCCCCGGGCCTGGCCATTGAATTAGAGG
>WFRP01000279.1 GCA_015486505.1 Pseudomonadota bacterium
CGATTTCGTCGTTTTTCGAAAGCGAGCGAGAGCCCATATGCATTGCAACTGTTTGAGCGTAAGCGAGTTTTGCAATGCGGGCGTAGCGAGTGTAAGGAAAAACAGAAATCTTAACGCCTAGCGGAGAAAAGCCGCACCCGACCCCAGATTTGGCTGAATAGATACAACGGAAATTTTATTGGATCCGCGGTTCCATGACCCAGCCTGCGCTAAGACAGGCACTAATAACTTTCATCGGACAAGTCAATAAACTTTTTCATCTTGACTTTACCCTCAAAGACGCGAGATAGTAAGCCGACTAATGCGGGAACGGATCCCGCAACCCAAACGGAGCCTGACAGCCCGTACCCCAGGGGCACTTCCGCTGGTCGCAAATAAGTACTCTTATCAGAACATTTTCTGATTATTAAATCTTGTTTTGTACTATTCAGCCAAATTTTACCCCCACCTTCCGGAGGGGGCGGGGTGGCTTTTCGTAAGCGGTTGCGGAAACGATTTCGTTGTTTTTCGGAAGCGAGCGAGAGCCCATTAGCATTGCAACCGTTTGAGCGTAAGCGAGTTTTGCAAGGCGGGCGTAAGCGAGTGTAAGGAAAAACAGAAATCTTAACGCCTGGCGGAGAAAAACCGCGCCCGACCCCGGATTCGGCTGAATAGTTACCTTGTTTTTTTGTGCAGAAAACAACCTGTAATGTATTAAATTCAGGCTATACCATTGAAAGTTACTTGAACTAAGGCAATCTGAACCGTACCGATCAATCAATCAATCAATCAATCCCGGACACCAAAAATGTTTACAACTATCAAGAGCGCTTCTCTGGCCGGGATCAAGGCCCTGCCGGTTGAGGTTGAGGTTGATGTTTCCCGCGGGCTGCCGAATTTCGTGGTTGTCGGCCTCGCCGACAACGCCATTAAGGAAAGCAAGGAAAGAATCCGCTCGGCCATAAAAAACTGCGGTTTCAAATTTAAGCCGCGCCGGATCACAATCAATCTCGCCCCGGCCGACCTGAAAAAAGAGGGCACCGCCCTTGATCTGCCCGCTGCCCTGGGGATTATCGCCGACGAGTTGCCGGAACTTAAAAGAAGTGCTCTGCTCAGTGATTATCTTTTTTGCGGCGAGCTTTCACTTGACGGCCGCATCAAGGAGATTCGCGGGGCGCTGCCGATTGCGCTGGCGGCCCGGGAGAGCGGCTGTAAAGGGATTTTCCTGCCCCGGGAAAATGCGGTTGAAGCGGCGGCAGTCAGCGAAATCGAGATTGTCGCGGTCAGCGATCTTCTTGAAACCCTGGCTATAATTCAGGAGAAAATCCCCCGGCCGCAACCGCCCGATACACCCGCCACCGCCAACAAAAAACTTGTCGGTGATTTTTTAGATTTTGCCGATGTCCGCGGCCAGGCCCAGGCTAAAAGGGCGCTGGAAATTGCCGCCGCCGGTAATCACAACCTGCTTTTTGTCGGCCCGCCCGGCAGCGGCAAAACCATGCTCGCCAAACGCCTGCCCTCAATCCTGCCGGAATTAACCTTCGAAGAATCATTAGAGACGACAATTATCCACAGTGTTGCCGGGCTCATCCGGCCGGGCCAGGGCCTGATCCGGGAACGCCCTTTTCGCCAGCCCCATCATACAATCTCCGATGTCGCCCTGATCGGCGGCGGCGCCCAGCCGCGCCCCGGCGAAGTCACGCTGGCCCACAACGGCATCCTTTTTCTCGATGAATTCCCCGAATTCCGCCGCTCCGCCCTGGAGGTGCTGCGCCAGCCTCTGGAGAGCCGGGACATCACCATTGCCCGGGCCCAGGCGCAGGCAGTTTTTCCGGCCGATTTTGTTCTGATCACGGCCATGAACCCCTGCCCCTGCGGCCATTACGGCGACCCGATTCACGAATGCATCTGCAGCGCGACCCAGATTCAACGCTACCGCCAGAAGATTTCCGGGCCACTTTTAGACCGCATCGATCTCCACATCGAAGTCCCGGCGGTGGCCACCAAAGAGTTGATTAACCCGGAAAACGGTAAAACCGAAGAGAGCTCAAAGGCTATTCGCGGCCGGGTGGTCGCGGCCCGGAAAATTCAATTAGAGCGCCTGCAGAATCATACCCGCCGCCATAATTCGGCTTTAAGCGACAAAGATCTGAAAAAATTCTGCCCGCTTGATCGTGAATGCCGGGATCTTCTGCAAACCGCGATGGATCGCTTAGGCTTAAGCGCCCGCGCCTACAGCCGGATTCTGAAAGTGGCCCGGACGATCGCCGATCTCAAAGCCGCGGAAAATATCGGCAATGCCGATATCGCCGAAGCGATTCAATTTCGCTCACTCGACCGGCGGCTGATATTTTAATTTTATGAGGTTTAACAGTAACTATTCAGCCGAATCCGGGGTCGGGCGCGTTTTTTTTCCGCCAGGCGTTAAGATTTCTGTTTTTCCTTTAAGCGCGCTTACGCCCGCCTTGCAAAACTCGCTTACGCTCAAACAGTTGCAATGCTAATGCGGGAACAGCTCCCGCGACCCAAACAGGGCTTTTCAGCCCGCACCCAGGGGCAATCCGCTGGTCGCACCCCAAGGGCACTTCCGTTGGGCGCACCCCAAGGGCACTTCC
>WFRP01000280.1 GCA_015486505.1 Pseudomonadota bacterium
CCCGCACCCAAGGGCAATCCGCTGGTCGCACCCCAAGGGCACTTCCGTTGGGCGCACCCCAAGGGCACTTCCGTTGGGCGCAAATAAGTACTCTTATCAGAATATTTTCTTGTTTTTTCAAACCGAAAATAACCTGTAAGGTACTAAGGGGCTCCCGCTCGCTTCCGAAAAACAACGAAATCGTTTCCGCAACCGCTTACGAAAAACCACCCCCGCCCCCTCCAGAAGGTGGGGGGTAAAATTTGGCTGAATAGTTACATTTTAATTTGAATTTTAAAATATACAGGTCGAATGATTGGTTGTCATTGCCGGGCTCTATAGCAGAAAATTTTTTAAAATGCATATAAAATCGTAATTCGGGGCCGGATAAGGCGCTCGGGCTGAGGAATTTTTCGCTTTTTCCGGCCGGGACTCAGTTTGAGCTTGACAGCTGTCTACTACTTTAATTATAGGGGATGGCTTTCTCCGGAACTTTTTTTTCGAGTTCATCACATTTAACGTAACAATTCAGCCGAATCCGGGGCCGGGCGCGGTTTTCCCCCGCCCGGTGTCAAGATTAGTACCTTACAGGTTATTTTCTGCACCAAAAAACAAGATTTAATAATCAGAAAATGTTCTGATAAGAGTACTTATTTGCGGGCCGCGAGGTACCGTTTGGGTTGCGGGGATTGTTCCCGCATTAGCATTGCAACTGTTTGAGCGTAAGCGAGTTTTGCAGGGCGGGCGCAGCGAGCTTAAAGGAAAAACAGAAATCTTAACGCCTGGCGGAGACAAACCGCGCCCAACCCCGGATTCGGCTGAATAGTTACATTAAAATTAAAATTCGAAAAAAACCAAGAAAAAAAACAAGGAATCTGTTATGCAGCCAGAAAAGAAACCGCAACGCCCCAATTTTTCTTCCGGGCCCTGCGCCAAACGTCCCGGTTACGATGTCAGCAAACTCAAAACCGAAACTCTCGGCCGCTCCCACCGCAGCGCCCTGGGCAAAAAAGCCTTGCGGGATGCCATCGAAAAGACCAAAGCCCTTCTTGAAATACCGGCTGATTATAAGGTCGGGATCGTCCCGGCTTCCGACACCGGGGCTATGGAAATGGCTATGTGGTCGCTGCTGGGCGAACGCCCGGTTACTGTTTTCGCCTGGGAATCTTTCGGCAGCGGCTGGCTCTCCGACATAAAAAACCAGCTTAAACTTGATGTCACCGCCCATACCGCGGATTATGGCAAATTGCCGGATTTAAGCAAAGCTGACCCCGATAAGGATATCGTCTTTACCTGGAACGGCACCACCTCCGGCGTCAAGGTTCCCGATGGCAACTGGATCAGCGACAGCCGGAAAGGTCTGACAATCTGCGATGCCACCTCAGCGGTTTTCGCCATGCCGATCCCCTGGGAAAAACTGGACGTTACCACCTTCAGCTGGCAGAAGGTTCTCGGCAGTGAAGGCGGACACGGGGTGCTTATTTTAAGCCCGCGCGCAGTCGCCCGCCTGGAATCATATACCCCGAGCTGGCCGCTGCCCAAAATTTTCCGCCTGACCAAAGCCGGCAAACTGATTGAGGGCATTTTCACCGGGGCGACCATCAACACCCCCTCCATGCTCGCGGTCGCCGACTATCTTGACGCGCTGAACTGGATCGAGGCAATCGGCGGTCTCGAAGCCGCTATCAAAAAAAGTGAAAGCAACCTGAAAGTAATCAGCGATTTTGTCGCCGCCAACAACTGGATTAACTTCCTCGCCCAGGAAGAAAAAGAGCGTTCCAATACCAGTGTCTGCCTGGTTCTTGACCTGGAAGCCGAGCGGGTAAAAGCGCTTATCAAACTGCTTGCCGATGAAAATGCCGCCTGGGATATCGGCGCCTACCGCGATGCCCCCTCAGGCCTGCGCATCTGGTGCGGCGCCACCGTGGAAAAAAGTGATCTCGAAGCCTTGATGCCCTGGCTCGAATGGGCCTACAATCAGGTTAA
The DNA here is from genome assembly GCA_015486505.1 of Pseudomonadota bacterium. Classification (GTDB taxonomy): domain Bacteria; phylum Desulfobacterota; class Anaeroferrophillalia; order Anaeroferrophillales; family Tharpellaceae; genus Tharpella. The sequence continues at coordinate 1,966 of WFRP01000280.1, forward strand.
GTAGGAACAGAGGTGATTGGAAACAAGTAATTTATCCCTCACTGCGCTAATAACCGACCCCCAGTCACCAGGGGCCGGCTGCCGGAACAGGCGCATGGTCGGATACCAGGGTGTGTCATCACGCTCCTGAAGCCAGCGCCAATCCGCGTCAAAGGGGAGCAGCAGCCAGATCGGCTGAGCCAGGGCTCCGGCAAGATGAGCCACCGAGGTATCAACGGAAATCACCAGGTCGAGCGCGGTGATGGCGGCGGCCGTATCTGCGAAACTATCCAGCTTCGGCGCCAGATTTTTCAGGCCGGCACAATTTCCGGCCGCAGCCGGGAAATCCGCCAATTCACGCTCCCGTTCACCTTTCTGCAGTGAATACCATGAAATCCCGGCTATTCTGAAAAGCGGCATCAATCGGGAAAGCGGCAGGGAGCGGCGGGCATCATTTTTATGCGCCGGGTTGCCGCCCCAGACGAGGCCGACCTGAAGTTTTTTGCCGGGGCTCAAATCTTGACGCCAACGCGCCTTAAATTTTTCATCTACTTTAAGATAAGGAACCCGGTTCGGAAGATTTTCCAAAGTACTGCCCAAAAGCCGGGGCAGACTTAAAATGGGTGCCTGAAGCTCGTAATTGACTTTCTCTAACTCTGCCAAAGAAACAATCTCCAACAGAGGAAAACTGCTCCGCATCAACCCCAGCAAAAGTGCCGGCACCGCCACGACAATCTGCCCGGCCTGCGCCTGGATCCGGGGTAAATAACGAACAAACTGCAGGGTGTCACCGAGCCCCTGCTCGGCCCATAACAAGATGGTTCTGCCTGGCAAAAGCGAGAAATCCCCAGACCAGAGCTTCTCCGGCGGCAACATTGACAAACGATTCGCCTGCCATCGGGCCTCATAAAGTTTGAACCCCTCATACAGCTCGCCCTGTTTTAAGAGCATGATCCCGAGATTCTGCCGGTACTCAGCCTCATCCGGCGCCAGCATTGTCAGCTGACGACAATAACCGGTCGCCTCGGCCACCAGGCCCTGCTCCTTGCAGAGACGGCTGAGAGCAAAAAGGGTGGGTTGATGTGATTTCTGCCGTTCCAGCCCCTGCCGCCAAACCTGAAGAGCCGTTTCAGCCTGTTCCTGATGAACCAGCAAACAGCCCCAGTTATAATAAATCTCAGCGGTATCGGGATTGTAAGTTAAAGCTTGACGAAAAATGGTTTCCGCCTTTGCAACATCATTTCGGACCGCCAGAACCACGCCCAGATTATTCAAACAAAACGGCTCTGACGGATACTTTTTCATTATCCGGGCAAGCAACCCAAAGGCAGCTTCGTAATCTCGATTTTCATAAGCAACTTTCGCCAAAGCATTCAAAGCCGGCGGGTAATCATGATAACGTTCCAGGATTGATTCATAAAACTTGACCGCTTCGGCCCATTTTTTCTCTTGCTGTAACGCAACAAAAAGAGAAAATTCGGACTCCGGCAACTCGCCCTTACCCGGCATTAAAAGTATAAAACGAAATTGCGGCCACAACATGGTTTCAATAAATTCCATTCAAAAAAACAATTGACATCTTTTCATCACTTGTGCAATTTTGATGCCCTCGTAAAAAGGAGGTTCTAAACTGGCAAGGGTTTAAAGCGATTTTTTTTCAAAACACGCATTTCTATTCCAAGGTTCGACAAAAAAGCGGAAATTTGATTTTTGAAAAAGAAAGCAAGTGATTTAAGAGTATTTTGGAGACCAGGATACGATATTTTGAGCAAATTTACTTGCTCTCTGTACCGGGCCGCTCTGAAAATGTTAATACCTATGGCTTTCATAACCGCCGCAAAGCAAACAGCTTTCATTCCTCGGACTCGAAGATGTTTTACTCC
>WFRP01000281.1 GCA_015486505.1 Pseudomonadota bacterium
GCATTAGTACCTTACAGGTTATTTTCTGCACTAAAAAACAAGATTTAATAATCAGAAAATGTTCTGATAAGAGTACTTATTTGCGGGGCACAAAGCCCTGTTTGGGTTGCGGGAGTTAGTTCCCGCATTAGAAGACCTTGGTTTTTCAATAAATTCAACCCACGATGAATGAATCGCAAGAACCCGCTTACCCGGCGACCACGATTGAGAAGCCGCCGGGTTTTGCCGTTGAAATCGAACAGCCGCGAAAGGGTTATCGTTACAATCAGGACCCGTTCCATTTAGTCAAATTCATAGAAGATCACCGCGACATCTGGCGCCGGCAGTTAAGCGGAGACTGCCTCGATTTAGGCTGCGGTGTCGGGATTCTCCCGCTGCTGCTGGCCCGCATACTGCCGGAAACCCGGTTTACCGGCATTGAAATTCAGGATGAATTGGCCCGTCTGGCAACCCGGAACTGTCAACGCAACCAACTTGACGACCGCATCCGGATACTGAATGCTGATTATCGGGACGATAATTGCCGGGCCGACAAAACCACCAGGTTTCAGTGCGTCATCAGCAACCCGCCCTATTATCCACAGGCCGGCGGCCGGATTAACCACTGCCCGCAAAAGCAGATTGCCCGACACGAAATCAACAGCGACCTTATCAGCCTGACTCAGACCGCGGCACTTTCCCTGAGCCATAAAGGCCTTTTCATCACCATCTTTCCGGCTGAGCGTCTGCTCGAATTGACCAGCCGGCTTAAATCCGTAAAACTTGAGCCCAAACATCTGAAATTTATTCACCCCAAAGGCGCGGACCGGGCGGTTATGCTGCTTATGGCCGCCCGCAAAAACGGGGCTCCGGGTATCATCATTGAAGAGCCGCTCTTCATCTGAGCGCAACCGGCTTAAAAGTGAATTTCTTTTTGACAGTCCCGATATTTTACGCTATACTCTGCGGTTCTTGACCGTCGCTTACAAAAGCCGACTCCAGGGGCTCGTTAATGAGTCTATCAGGGGGAAAGCTGCAACCTGAAACAAAGGCCGGTTTGCCTATTCATGTCCACTTTTAATGATATCAACCAGGTTTTTGCGCTGATCGAAGATGAGCTCAAAGAAACCGAAACCGCCTTTTCCCGTTACCTGGGCTCAGAGATTGATCTGATTCCCAAGATCGGTGAACATATTATTTTAAGCGGGGGGAAACGCCTGCGCCCGGCGCTTTTGATTCTGACCTGCGGTATGTTCGGCGGCAACCGCAAAAACGCGACCCTGCTCGCCGCCGTAATTGAGTTTATCCACACCGCCACCCTGCTGCACGATGATGTGGTCGATGAAGCCGATATGCGCCGGGGCCTGGCGGCCGCCAATACGATCTGGGGCAATGAAGCATCGGTGCTGGTCGGCGATTTTCTCTTTGCCATGGCCTTCGACATGGCCGTCGACCAAGGCTCCATGGCGATCTTAAAGTCAATCTCAACCGCGACCCGCAGGCTGGCTGAAGGCGAGATCCTGGAGCTTATGAAGACCGCGGATGTCTCCACCACCGAAGCTGACTACATTAAAATAATCGACGGCAAAACCGCAATCTTGATGGCAACCGCCTGCGAAGTCGGAACCATCAGCGCTGGAGCCGATGAAAAACTGCAGGAAGAGCTCAAGGAATTCGGCCACTGCCTCGGCATTGCTTTTCAGATGATTGACGATATTTTAGATTACAGCTCCTGTGAAGAAAATCTCGGGAAAACCATCGGCATCGACCTTGAAGAAGGCAAGATTACGCTGCCGCTGATCCACACCCTGCAGCAGGCAACCCTTGAAGAACAGGATAAAATCAAGGAAATCATCACTTCCGACTACGTCAGCAGTGACGATTTCAATTTTGTCCATAATCTTATGAAAAAGTACAAAAGTCTTGAACACACAAGCGCGGAAGCGGAAAGCTACCTGACCCGGGCGCACACGATTCTGAGAAACCTCCCCGACTGCCCCGAAAAAGAGGCTCTGCATTTTATAACCGACTATGTTATGAGTCGTGATCGATAAATTTAATTTTGACGGACTCGTAAAAAGTATCCCAGACCGCTATCGCGGCCACATATATACAAGTAACGTGAGAGGAACCAAATCTGTGTTTATCTGCGTTCATCTGTGGTTTCTACTTTTTTGTTGAACCACAGATGGACACGGATAGACACAGATAAAATCTACA
>WFRP01000282.1 GCA_015486505.1 Pseudomonadota bacterium
CACCCCAAGGGCACTTCCGCTGGGCGCACCCCAAGGGCACTTCCGCTGGGCGCACCCCAAGGGCACTTCCGCTGGGCGCACCCCAAGGGCACTTCCGCTGGGCGCACCCCAAGGGCACTTCCGCTGGGCGCAGCAAAACTCGCTTACGCTCAGACAGTTGCAATGCTAATGCGGGAACAAATCCCGCAACCGCTTACGAAAAACCACCCCCGCCCCCTCCAGAAAGTGGGGGGTAAAATTTGGCTGAATAGTTACAAAGGAAAAAGATTGATGAATGAATGTCCCTGCGGTTCCGGAAAAATGTATGAGGATTGTTGTGAACCTCTGCTTGACGGCAGCCGCAAAGCTGAAACCGCCGAAGAGTTGTTGCGGGCCCGCTACAGCGCCCATGTTAAACTGGAAATGGATTTTGTCAGGGATACGACCCATCCGGAGCAGATTTCCCGGTATGAGCCTGCGACGGCAAAAAGCTGGGCCGAAAAATCGGAATGGGAGCGCCTTGACGTTATTGAGGTTGAAGGCGGCGGCCCCGATGACGAAATCGCCGATATTGAATTTGTCGCTCATTTTCGCCAGAAAGACAAGCCCAAAACTCATCATGAACTGGCCCATTTCAAGCGCTATGAAGGGGAGTGGTTTTTTTATGACGGTCAGGGAGTTGTGCCGAAGCAGGTTGTCCGGCAGCAGCCGAAAGTCGGCCGCAATGAGCCCTGCCCTTGCGGTAGCGGGAAGAAATACAAGAAGTGCTGCGGTTAAGTTCCCTGGTTTTTTTTATTGAAAAAGGGAGGCCGGTGAGAGCCTCCCTCTTTCAGTTAAACCGGGTTGTTTCTTAGCCTAGGAACAGCAGGAACTGGTTGTACCGCAACCGGAACAGCCGCCGCTTCCGGCTGAGCTTAGATCGATATTGGCTTCGATGCTGAAGCCGACGTTTTTGAAGTCAACTTTAATCGGTTTTACTTTTTCCATGAATTCGCTGTCGACCAAAAAGGTGAAATCTCCGATATTGTAGGTTTTGTCGGTGGGCCGTTCCTTGTCCATGACCATGGACAGAGAGGGTCCGCCTCAGCCGCCTTCATTAAGGAAAATTCGAATCGGTTCCGGATCACGGTTGGTAAAATAGCCGGCAATCTGTTCGCTTGCGGCCGGGGTTACTTCAAGCATTGTAGATCTCCTTTGTCCATTCTCACTAAAGTTGTTTGTAACTATTCAGCCGAATCCGGGGTCCGAATCCGGGGTCGGGCGCGGTTTTTCTCCGCCAGGCGTTAAGATTTCTGTTTTTCCTTACGCTCGCTGCGCCCGCCTTGCAAAACTTACTACGCTCAAACAGTTGCAATGCTAATGGGCTCCCGCTCGCTTCCGAAAAACAACGAAATCGTTTCCGCAACCGCTTACGAAAAACCACTCCCGCCCCCTCCAGAAGGTGGGGGGGGAAATTTTGGCTGAAGAGTTACAGTTATTTTGGGGGTTTGATTGATGATAGGATGTGCCTATCATTATCCCGACTTGTATAGATTATCCAATGCGGGAACAAAACCCGCAACCCAAAAGAAAGTTCTCGGTCCGTACCCAGGGGCAATCCGCTGGTCGCACCCCAAGGGCAATCCGTTGGGCGCAAATAAGTACTCTTATCAGAACATTTTCTGATTATTAAATCTTGTTTTTTGGTGCAGAAAATAACCTGTAATGTACTAAATTATAGTCATTAAGTAATAATTTGTCAATATACACTTTTGCTTTTTCGTTAGAAGCACCCCAGACCGCTATCGCGGCCACATATATACAAGTAACGTGAGATGAACTAATGCGGGACAGATCCCGCAACCCAATTGGGCCTTTGCGGCCCGCAAATAAGTACTCTTATCAGAACATTTTCTTGTTTTTACAATTGAAAAAAGCTGTCGAAAAAAACAAGAAAATAACCTGTAAGGTACTAATGCGGGAACAGCTCCCGCAACCCAAACGGAGCCTTGCGGCCCGCAAATAAGTACTCTTATCAGAACATTTTCTTGTTTTTACAATTGAAAAAAGCTGTCGAAAAAAACAAGAAAATAACCTGTAAGGTACTAATGGGCTCCCGCTCGCTTCCGAAAAACAACGAAATCGTTTCCGCAACCGCTTACGAAAAACCACCCTCGCCCCCTCCAGAAGGTGGGGGGTAAAATTTGGCTGAATAGTTACTCTATTTTTTGGTTAAACCACAGATGGACACGGATAGACACAGATAAAATTTTAATAATTACAATAAGTTAAAAGCCATTACTTAGAAATATTAATCGTGATGAAGATGATGCGAATTCTGGTTACCGGCGGGGCCGGTTATATCGGCAGTCATACTGTGGTTGAGCTGTTGATGGCGGGCTATCAGGTCGCGATAGTCGATAATTTAAGCAATAGTTCACCTGAAGTTCTCAAACGGATTGAAACCATAACCCGGCGGCAGGTTGAATTTTATGCGGTTGATCTGTTAGATTACAAGGCCCTGAATGAGTTGATTGCCGATGGCGATTTTGCGGCGGTGATTCATTTTGCCGGGCTTAAAGCCGTGGGTGAGTCGGTTGCGAAACCTCTGGCCTACTATGAAAATAATGTTGCAGGCTCCCTTAATCTTTTTAAGTCGATGGCCGGATGTGGCTTGAAAAATCTGGTTTTCAGCTCTTCGGCCACGGTTTACGGGGATCCGGAAACCGTGCCGATTGATGAGAACGCGGCTTTAGGGGCGACCAACCCTTATGGCCGGACAAAATTGATGATTGAGGAGATTTTAAGGGATCTTTATGCCGCGGATAATAACTGGAATATAGCTCTCTTGCGTTATTTTAATCCCATCGGCGCTCATGTGAGCGGCCTGATCGGCGAAGACCCGCGGGGGATTCCCAATAATCTGTTGCCTTTTGTCGCCCAGGTGGCGGTCGGCCGCCGAAAGGAGCTTGCGGTTTTCGGTGATGACTACGATACGGTTGACGGTACCGGGGTGCGTGATTATATCCATGTGGTCGATCTTGCCTTAGGTCATCTCAGCGCTTTAACGGCGATTGCAAAAAATCCGGGCCTGCTTTGCTGTAATCTGGGTACCGGTACCGGTTATAGTGTTTTAGAGGTGGTTTCAGCCTTCAGTCAGGCCTGCGGCCGGGAAATTCCTTATAAAATCGTCCCCCGGCGGCCGGGCGATATCGCGGCCTGTTACGCCGACCCGGAATATGCCCGGCAAGTCCTGGGCTGGCGGGCGCAACGGGATTTACACTCCATGTGTGTTGATACCTGGAGATGGCAGGCAAATAACCCGGAAGGATATGGAGAAGAAAATGGTTGATAAAATTGGTACTGCTGCCGGCCGAGTCTGGAATGAACTCGAATTAAATGGTGAAATGACAACTGGAGCCTTAAAGAAAAGTCTGGCGATGACTCCGTTTGATTTGAATGTTGCAATCGGCTGGTTGGCCCGCGAAGACAAAATTGCCATCAGTCGTCAGGGCAATATGATTAAGGTGTGGTTAAAATAGAGGATGTCGCGTAATTTAATCTGATGCGGGAACAGAGCCCGTAACCCAATCGTGTCTTTTCGGTCCGTACCCAGGGGCAATCCGATGGTCGCAAATAAGTACTTCGACTTTCTGAGTTAGGTTAAATAACTGATATTTATTGTTAAAATCATTTGCCCGTGATTTGTTCTTGGCGTCTTGGCGTCTTGGCGGGAGACAAAAAAGCAGTTATCCCGCAAAGACGCAAAGGCGTTTATGTCCTTTAGGGTGCAAAGAGTAACAAGATTAAATCATTTGCAAAAAAACACAATAAAATCTGTAAAAACTGCCACTTACATCAAGTCAGAAAGTTGAGTAAGTACTCTTATCAGAACATTTTCTGATTATTAAATCTTGTTTTTTGGTGCAGAAAATAACCTGTAAGGTACTAATGCGGGAACTAACTCCCGCAACCCAAACAGGGCCTTGCGACCCGCAAATAAGTGCTCTTATCAGAACATTTTCTTGTTTTAAAACAAGAAAATAACCTGTAAGGCACTAAGAAGGAGCCGTTTGTCTGTGGCTGAATCGGGTAAAGTCTATCTTGATTTCTGCGCGGAATATGATGCTGATAAAATTGCCGCGTCTTTACGGGCCGGGCTGACAAATTTAGGCCTTGAAAACAGCATTAAGCCCGGCGACCGGGTTCTGCTTAAACCGAATCTGGTAATGGCCAGGGCTCCCGGCCTGGCCGCGACGACCCATCCGGAAATTGTGCGGGCTGTGGCTATGGTTTTAAGTGACTGCGGCGCCCGGATTTATCTTGGCGAGAGCCCCGGTTTCGGTTCTCTGGCGACGGTTCTGGATAAATGCGGCCTGAAACCGGTGCTTGGTGAATTTGCGATTACGGTTTCCTCTTTTGCTGAAGATGAGGTGGTTGCCGACCCGGAAAATCTGGTCGCGAAAAAATTGACTCTGGCGGCCGCGGCGCTGCGCTTTGATAAAATCGTTAACCTGCCGAAGTTGAAAACCCATTCAATGATGGCATCAACCCTGGCGCTGAAAAATCTTTTCGGTTTTGTTCCGGGTCTGAAAAAGGCGGCCTGGCATCTGCGGGCGGGGCATGACCGTGATTTTTTCGCCCGGATAATGTTTGATATTTATCGGCATCTGACCCCGGTCTGGAATTTTCTCGACGGCATTATCGGTATGGAGGGCGCGGGGCCGACCGGCGGCACCCCGCGAAATTTTAATCTTTTGGCTTTGGCGGCCGCGGCCCCGGCGCTTGATTATCTGGTTGAAAAATGGGTGGGTTTCCCGGAAACGCCCCCTTTAAGTTCCGTGGCGCTGGAACTTGGTTTGGTGGCGGAAGAGCGTCTTTTTGCCTGCGGTCCGGCAGCCGGGAAACCGCCGGCAATTCCGATTAAGCCGGCGCCGGGGGCAACGGCGGCAACCTTTCCCGGACATAAACTCTGGCGCCGGCTGTTGGTTAAAAAACCAAAGGTTTCCCGGAGCCGCTGTCGCCGCTGCCGGGTATGTGTGCAGCACTGTCCGGCCCGGGTCATGAAATTGATTGACGGCAAAATTGTGATTGATTATAAACGCTGCATCCGCTGCTACTGCTGCCAGGAACTCTGCCCCTACGGCGCAATCCGGGTGGGTTGGGGAATGGGCAGCCTGTGAGATGTTACGTTAATTCAAATAATGGGGTCATTTTTTAATGGATATTGACAATTTAAGCTGCATCGATCTGGATGAGCCCCGGCTTGAGGGGTTTAGCAGATTTATCAGTGCCTGGCTTTATCAGGACGAAAATTTAACTTTTCTGGTCGACCCCGGCCCGCTGGCAACGATTCCGTATCTGCTTGAGCAGCTTGAATTAAAAGGCGTGGCCCGGCTTGATTATATTTTTTTGACCCATATCCATATCGATCATGCCGGCGGCACCGGCGCGTTGCTGAAAAGTTTTCCCGAAGCCCGGGTTATCTGTCACCCCCAGGGGATTAAACATATGACAGCGCCGGAAAAACTCTGGCAGGGCTCGCTGAAAGTTCTGGGATATGTGGCCGAGGTTTACGGTGAGATTATTCCGGTGCCGGAAGCCAATATAAGTTTTTCGGAAAAGGTGGGTGATACCGGGATTGCAGTGTTTAAAACCCCGGGCCATGCTCAGCATCATCTCTGTTTTCTGTTTGACGAGCTGCTTTTTGCCGGTGAGGTTGTCGGGGTCCGCAGCCCGGTGCCGGGCGGTATCTATATGCGGCCGGCCACGCCGCCGCGTTTTATACTGGATGTGGCTCTGGATTCAATCGAGCGGATGCTGGAACTGCGCCCTGAAAAAATGGTGATCGCCCATTATGGCCTGGTTGAACCGGCACTGGACTATCTTGAAATCGGCCGGGAGCAGTTGCAATTGTGGGTGCAGGGAGTTGAAGCTGTGGCACTGGCCGGGGATGCGGCGGCGGAAGAGCGTCTTTTTCAATGGCTGCTGGTAAACGATGCCAATTATGCCCGGATCAAAGAGCTGGACCCGGAAACCTATGCCCGGGAGCGTTATTTCCTCGGCAATACCATGCGGGGGATGATCGGGTATCTTGAATCCCGTTAAGTTGCCGTTTCGATCTCCGATTCATTAACCAACTGGTTTTTGCCGTTGCGTTTCGCCTGGTAGAGAGCTTTATCGGCGCGTTTTATCAGGCTGTCGATATTCTCATCTTCATCTTCACTCAGAGTGGCAACCCCGATGCTGACGGTGATTTGCAGGGAGACGCCCATTTTCTTGCTGCGTAATTTGCTGGTAGCGAGGTGTTCCCTGATTTTCTCTCCGGCCAGCGATGCCTGAGTCAGGTCGGCAGAGGGCAGCAGGCAGATGAATTCTTCACCGCCATAGCGGGCGGGAAAGTCTGAATCGCGTAAATTCTGGCGCAGAAAAGCCCCAAGTCCTCTTAAAATTCCGTCACCAACCAGGTGACCGTGCTCATCGTTAATCTTTTTGAAGTCATCAATGTCGATTAAAAGAATGCTGAAACTCTGCTCATAACGCCGGGCCCGGGAAAATTCTTCGGTGAGCCGGCTGAAAAGGGCTCTGCGGTTGTAGAGGCCGGTGAGATCATCAATGGTGGCCATATCGGCAACTTCTTCCATCTTGGTATGCAGGCGTTCTACGGTTGTCTTGGCATCTAATATATTTTTATGGATTTCGTTGTTGCTGATGATGACCTGACCGAGTTCGTTGGTGATCTCATTTTTCAGTTTGTTAAGATCGTCAATCTCCTCGGTCTCTTTAAGTTTCAACAGGTGGTTGTCCAGATTCTCACAGTGGTTGCCGGTGATTTGATCAAGTTTATTGATCATCTCCGTAAGTTCCAGCATAATTGAGAGACTCTGCTGCTGCTGATTGTCGGATTCTTTCGAGTCGCTTTCGAGCTGTTCGGCGATGAGGTGTTGAGAATCCTGGTCGCAGGCTGCAAGAAAATTGTAGAAATGGCGGGAGTAGATATCCGGCAGCATCGGTATGCGGTGCTCAACCATATGATGCAGAGCCTGTTTGGCGACTCTGGCGACGGTCAGGTAGAATCGTTCCATAATTTCACTTCACTGTCTGCTGAGCAACAAGATTGCTATTTTGCCGACTCTCTGTTATCTAACGCGGGAACAACCCCCGCAACCCAAATCGAGCCTTTGCGGCCCGTACCCGGGGATACTTCCGCTGGTCGCAAATAAGTACTCTTATCAGAACATTTTCTGATTATTAAATCTTGTTTTTTGGTGCAGAAAATAACCTGTAAGGTACTAATGCGGGAACAATCCCCGCAACCCAAACGGAGCCTTACGGCCCGCACCCAGGGGCACTTCCGCTGGTCGCAAATAAGTACTCTTATCAGAACATTTTCTTGTTTTTACAGTTGAAAAAAGCTGTCGAAAAAAACAAGAAAATAACCTGTAAGGTACTAAACAACCGTGTTATCTGACCAACTGCGGGAAACATTTTTTACCAGTGTTATCAACTATAATGGTTTAAGAAGCTCTCGTCAAGTTATTTACTTTAGGGAAATTAAAATTCGGCTGAAATTTACGTCGATTTAACCCCGGTTTAAGCC
>WFRP01000283.1 GCA_015486505.1 Pseudomonadota bacterium
AAAGAAAAACTCCCGGTAACTTTCTTCTGGGTTGCGGGATTTGTTCCCGCATTAGTACCTTACAGGTTATTTTCTTGTTTTTTTCGACAGCTTTTTTCAACTGTAAAAACAAGAAAATGTTCTGATAAGAGTACTTATTTGCGACCAGCGGAAGTGCCCCTGGGTGCGGGCCAAAAAGGCCCAATTGGGTTGCGGGATTTGTTCCCGCATTAGCATTGCAACTGTTTGAGCGTAAGCGAGTTTTGCAAGGCGGGCGCAGCGAGCGTAAGGAAAAACAGAAATCTTAGCGCCTGGCGGAGAAAAACCGCGCCCGACCCCGGATTTCGGCTGAATAGTTACATCTCCCGCAGGTAAGCGATAAATATTCCCGTAAAATCCGGGAAAACGCGCATCAGTTAGCAGGGGGGATGTTCTTTGTCAAGTTAATATTGAACTGTTTTAACACGATTTGAAAACAGGCTTGTAATATTTTTGTCATAGCTTTTATATTGCCGGATTTCGGGGCCGTTGGAGAGAAACCTTGTTTTTTCAGATTTTTTTTGCTGTTGTTTGTTAACAGCTTAAAATAATTTCGGTTCCGGGTTTTTCATTTTTTTTGCGCTGCACTCGCATAATCTTATTGACATTTTTAAGTGCTTATAAATACAGGAGAAATTTATTTTTAATAAATTAACTCGGGTTTTGATATTGAATTTTTAAAAAAGTGATTTTTTAGTTGACATTGAGTTTTCAACAGTTTTTTAACAAGGTATATTTACAGTAAGTGCCCAATGTTGGGTTTTTTTGTAAAATTAATGTAACGCCGTTATAAATATTTCATGCAGGGTTTTGCCAGCGCCTGGTTCGTTAATTTATTTACTTGATTATAAAGAGATTTTTCAAACAATAGACTTTTCATTTTAAATGGTGTCTTAATAAAAAACAGTGAGGGCTTGAATTATGACCAAAAAAATTGTTGCTTTAATCCTGTCACCCCGTGAATTGGGCAATTGCGAGATTCTGGTGAAAGAGGTCTGTCGCAATATCCCGGAAGAGCATAAGTTGGAACTTATTCGTTTGACCGGTAAGGATATAAAGCCCTGCAAAGGGTGTTATGCCTGCCTGGCAAAGGGGGTCTGTCATCTGGATGATGATTTTATTGCGGTGGCAGAAGCTATGGCGTCAGCGGATGCGATTATCATTGCCTCACCGACATATTTTTTCGGCGCCAACGGGATGCTGAAAGTCTTTCTCGATCGCTGTATGCAGTTGTTCGCGGCAAAATTCAGTGTTCGCGGGAAACCGGTTATTAATCTGGTAACTGCCGGGATTAAAGGTGAAGCCGGTTACAGTGAAATGATGCTTAATAGTTTCAGCTTGATTCTGGGGCTCAAATTACGCGCCTCCGAGGTTTTTTACGGTGCATTACCTGGTGAGGTCTTTTTTGAGAATGACGCACAATTGCAACGGGCGGCGGCGCTGGGAAAAGAGCTTTTCAGTGATAAGGAGCGGGTTTTTGCTGATTGGGCCTGCCCGATGTGCGGCAGTGATGTGATTCAGCTTCTCGGCCGGGGTAAGGTGCAGTGCGCTGTTTGCCATAATTACGGTAAAATTGATAAAAACGGGGAAGAACTTAAACTTGAAATTGAACTGAATCCGGATAACATCTTTTTTACCAAAGAACAGGCGGCCCGTCACGGTCTCTGGCTTCAGAATATGAAGGAGCGGTTTATGCAACTGCGCCGTAAACTGGCGGGATTGACGGCCCCCTATAAAGATCAGGGCCGCTGGTTGTAGAAACTTGTCGCGAGATTGCCGCCGGTTGTGGGGATTTCGTGAGGATTTTGGTTTCTTGTGAGGTTTTTCTGAAGTTTTTCCGAGGTTTTTCCTGTTCGGTTTCAGGGGGCTTTTTGGGAGATCATTTTTGGTTCCAGGGTTTCCTTGAAGACCTCAAGAAACGCGGTGACCACCTGCGGGTCAAACTGGGTGCCGGAACCGTCCTTGATCTCCTGAATGGCGATTTTCAGGGGGAGTGGTTTGCGGTACGATCTCTCCGAAGTCATCGCGTCAAAGGTATCACAGACCGCGATGATCCGGGCCATGAAAGGGATTTCCTCCTTTGCCAGCCCCCGCGGGTAACCGTTGCCGTCATACCATTCATGATGAAATTCTACGGCCGGCAGAAGATGGCCGAGAAAATCAAGCGGCTCCAGGATCTTGACCCCTTTAGAGGGGTGAGTTTTGATGGTTTCATACTCAACCACATTGAGTCTGCCGGGTTTATTGAGGAGTTGTTCGGATATGCCGATTTTGCCGATATCATGGAGTTGGGCGGCATAGTGCAGATCGGCCTGGTCATCTTCCGAAAGTCCAAGTTTTTTTGCCATTAAAACCGAATATTCGGCCACCCTTTTCGAGTGCCCCTGCGTATATCTGTCTTTTGCTTCAATTGCCAGAATAAATGAGCTGACGGTTTGGACAACCTGATCATGCAGGGCCTGAGTGGCTTCCTCGATTTTTATTTCGAGCGTATTCTGATAATTAATCTTATCTTCCTGGAGTTGGCGCATTTCCAGGGCCCTTTTGAGTAAAAAGAGCAGTTCTTTAACCCGGAACGGTTTTGTCATATAATCAAAGGCGCCGAGCCGTATATGGTCGAGAGCCATATCAAGTTGCGCAAAACCGGTAAGAATGATAATCGGAATCAGCGGATAATTTTTTGCGCCATAGGCGATAACCTCGTCGCCCGAGACCTTGGGCATTTTCAGATCGCAGATAACCACGTCGATAATGTCGTGATGCTGATCAAGATACCCTATCGCCTCTTCACCGTCGGATGCGGTTATATACTCGAAACCCAGTCCGGCCAGAGTTTCAGCCAGAATTTCACGAATATCATCTTCGTCATCGACAACCAGAATAAGTTTCTTGTCGTTACGCATCAATTATCTCTTGGCAAGGTGATTTTGTTGATTTTAATTCTATTTAGTACCTTACAGGTTATTTTCTGCACAAAAAAACAAGATTTAATAGTCAGAAAATGTTCTGATAAGAGTACTTATTTGCGGGCCAAAAACTTTCTTTTGGGTTGCGGGGATTGTTCCCGCATTAGTACCTTACAGGTTATTTTCTGCACCAAAAAACAAGATTTAA
>WFRP01000284.1 GCA_015486505.1 Pseudomonadota bacterium
CGGTTCATAGATTCGACAAATGGTTTTTAACAGGGTTGTTTTACCAGAACCATTCGGGCCGATCAAGCCATGAATCAGACCGGCTTCATAACTTACGGAGATATCTTTAAGCACAGGCCGGCTGCCGAAGGAGTATGAGAGATGTTTTATTTTAAGCATTGAATTGTAATTTGCGCTTAGCCCCTTTTTATATGGGGTTGGCGCCGATATCTTTATAGTTGCGGTAATAGGCCAGCGGCAGAATGAACTTGGCGCATATCACCAGGCCCAGCCCGAAAACAACTCCGCCCATAACCGTTAAAGATGTAAGCTGATTTTTATGGATTGAGGTCAGAAAGAGTGAGCCCCAGAGAAAACATTGCCCGAGAATCAAGTGGAGATTCTGAGAAAGAGCGTAGATCACCCAGAAATTTTCAGCCAGTTGTAACGAGCGTCCGTTTCGCAGGATAATCTCAATAATCTTAAACCAGCTCCGTCCCTCTAAAATCTGGGCTGAACCATCTAAAATGTGATGAAGAAGATAGAGAGCGACCAGAATATAGTTATGGCCCGGAAGAGCGAAAAAAAGCCCTTTGAATATCGGGGGAAAACAGCAGAAAAGCGCGATTCCGCCTAGGGCCTGGCCGCAGCCGACCCCGATCTGGGCTTTAACAAGACGGGCAATCTGGGCCGGAGGATTTGCGATTGATTCGAGATGATCGATAAAACCGGAGGTATAATTACTGCTGATTACAGAGATCCCGGGATAGGCATATTTGACCGCAACCGCCAGAACCGCGGCTACCTTAAGTTCATTCTCCGCCATCGTGAACATCGTATAGAGGACCACGCCCTCCATTATATTCTTGCCGATGGTATAGAGGATATTACCTAGTTCACCGAAACGATAGAACGGAACTTCAAAAAGTGCCGCGAGATAGAGCCTGATCTTGTTTTTAAGACCGGGGACCCGGTATTTTTTCTTCAAATTCGCGGATTCTGTTTTCACAAACATTCTATCAATGCGGGAACCGATCCCGCATTAGCATTGCAACTGTTTGAGCGTAAGCGAGTTTTGCAAGGCGGGCGCAGCGAGCGTAAGGAAAAACAGAAATCTTAACGCCTGGCGGAGAAAAACCGCGCCCGACCCCGGATTCGGCTGAATAGTTACCTGGCATTAATCTTTTTAATCAGCCGGGTGGTCTCAGCCGCCGCTTTTTCCGGCAGCAGAGCCGTATTGGAAATTCCGGAAATCACCCTGACGATGTCATGATCGACTTTCTTCTCCTGCCAGACTTTAGCCTTGGGTGACGCGATATAGACCGAGAAATTGTGATGGCCGCTGCCGGGCCGCTCACCGATAACATGGACAATTGTTTTATTTTTATCAGCGTCGGCTTTGGCGAACAGGATTTCACCAATCTTGTAACCGGCCCGAACCCGACCGTTGATAACCACCAGGTTGGTCTTCGACACAGTCAAGCCGGCGCTCTTAAGATCTTTTTCCAGAGATTTAAGATAAGGCAGAACATGCCCCTTATCCATAATTGCCCTGGCATTAAGTCCATCCGAGATTACAATTTGAACATCAGGAATCTTACTCCCCCAGGATGAACGAAGTTTCTCCAGCGTCTTGATGGCGGCAGCACTTAATTTCTCACCGCTGGAAGGATGGGAAATATAGTCGTTACGATCCTTGGAAAGGGTCGTAATTTTGACGGCGTTGGGGATTGTCTTAATAAATGCCGGCGTAAATTCAGACCACAATGAAACCTTTGCGTCATCATAAAGGGCATGAATACGCTTATTGAGTTTGGGTTCAATTTCGTAAACCTTATCGCCGTAGCCTAAAGCCAGTTCGACCCCGTGGCCCAGAACCTCTTTAACCTTCTTTTTACCTTCAGCATAGATTTCATCTTTAGAGCGTTCATCACCCTTGGCCAGACGATACTGATAGTAAACCCAGATCGGATCACCGGCATGCTCGGTAAACTTACCGTCGGCATCGATAATCTTAATCCTTTTGAAAAAATCCCACATTGCGTCATTAACTTTTAAATTAAATTTTTGCCGCAGACGGACATGATCCTGAAAACTGGTGGTCAGATAGCTTAACATCGGATCATTCCGGGTCGGCAGCGCCATCAGATAGGCCGGCGCCGCCGCCATAATCTGATCCTGACACCACTGGAGATCATCGAGTGAAACCGACATATGCAGGGTCGAGCAGATATCAAGCCCCAAAGTTAAACCGTGCAGTTTACCCATAACAATATCTTCCATACAACAGCGCACCAGCTGCTCTCTATCGGTAAAGACTTCAGGCCCGATAAAGCCGGCAACATCATTAACATGGAGCCAGGCACCATCCGGCTGAACCTTGGCCAACTCCTGCTGGATCACCCGGGAGAGACCATATTTACGGGATTCGTGAACCACCATATCAAAACCGTTGCCAGCGCCGTTGGTAAAGTCCGCCCCCTGGCCGGTCTCAAAGTACATACCAAAACGCTGCCCCTTGCGTGACTTGGCATAATCTATCATCCCTTTATTGGTAATCCCGAAGGTCGCATTGGCCTGGTCACAGCCGGCAAGGCTCTGAAACCAGAGCGCCGTAGAACCGGGATACTTTTTCTCAACTGCGGCCTGAACATCGATATGAGAGAGTACACACCAGGGCATGGTCTTATCAATTGAGAAAGTTTTCAGGATATCAGACAGGGTATTCTCAATCGCGGCAACACTGTCAACATTACTGTCAACCGGATTGTTGCCGAGAACCAGATCGCCGGTGGCAAATGAGAAACCGTTAAAAACCTGCCACTTGACATCATCAACATTGTCGGTCGGCGAATTCGGCTGAATCCGGGCGGAAAGGTAACCTTTGGCCCCCATTTTCGAGCCCGGCAGAACATTAAAAATGCGCTGGCCGACGGTCGCCAGTTCGGCATTACTCATCAACTTCGGGACACAGGCAATCACATCACTGTCAAGGCCGTACATAATCCCTTTAATCTCAGCTTCACTGCTGGTCAGAAGAAAGGTTTTAAGCTCCCCTAAAGTCATATCCTTGACTTTGTTATACTGATCTTTATCGATGCTGTCCCAGATAAGTTTCTGGAGATTATCGACAAACAGGGGATGTTCATGAATGTCCTTAATTTTGGTATTGGCGAGCAGCATCCGGGCGTAGACCCGGGTGGTATCATTATCGGCCGCCACCTTGATTGCGGCATCACCCTCTTTGAAAGCATTAGCGGCCCCGATAACCTGCTGATAAAACGTCTGGTCGAATTTGCCTTTAATCCGGTTAACATAGGCAAAAACGTCTTCACCTTTTTCTACACCGGCAATATTTATAGCGGAAGCCGGCGGCACCAATGTGAAAAACATCAGTAAAACAATCAGCAAAATCCCGAAAAGTTTACCCCTGAAAATACTATCCTGAAAATGCATACTGTTTTTCATACTAATAACCTCCTTTTAAAAATTAACCCTGAAAGACTATTGAAATCAAAATGAATAAGTTAAGGTTAAACCGCCGTAAACATTATCGGTTTTATCATTATAGGATCTTTCATCAACACTGTCACGATTATCCGAATCCACAATCGAGCTGAACATCAATGTCGGAGTGAGTGTAATATCATCGGTTATTTTATAAGGGGTTGCAACCCCGAGATTAAAATCAACCAGAGCATTGCTGTCGTTAGCGAAATTATATTCATTAAAATCACTGTCACCAAAACCGAGACTGCTCGAAAGATCAATACTGAACTTATCATTCACCGCAATTGAATGACTCACCGCCATATTTGCATAAAAAGCCTTAACTTCATCAAAATCATAATAGATTGTCAGCGTCGGCTGCAGGAGACAGTCATAAGCCATTGTCAGATAGACTTCATGGGTATCATCGGCATGATCCCAATTGGGAAATTCATAGAAGATGATCCCGGTGCCAACCGTAAATTTATCAAAAGAATGAGTGTAGTCCAGAACGAAATCAATCTCAGTAAACTGCCAGGCCCGGCTGTCGCAATCATCGGTATAGTGGCAGTTATCCTCACCGAAATCAGTCAGATCCATCTGACCCCAGACATTGAACGAAAAGCCGCTCTTGGCAACCGTCAGGGTCGGCTGCAATGAGAGATCCTCATTAAGAACCATCCCCCGCCAGATATACTGACTGATGAGCGTAACCTCGGCATCAACACTGACCGCCGCATCTTCAGCTACAGCCGGAGACCAGAGAAAACCAGTGAGCAGGCTGACCATCGCCGCTAACAATAACATTTTCCGCGCGCATTTACACATAGATCCTCCTGCCGG
The DNA here is from genome assembly GCA_015486505.1 of Pseudomonadota bacterium. GTDB lineage: Bacteria > Desulfobacterota > Anaeroferrophillalia > Anaeroferrophillales > Tharpellaceae > Tharpella. The sequence goes on from WFRP01000284.1 coordinate 4,312, forward strand.
ATTACGGTTAAATAAAACTTAGTTAATCCATTTTATAAACTCATATACTAACAGCCCTTAAAAAGCAACGGTTTTTTATTGACAAAGGATAAAAAAGAGGCAAAAGATCGGCAGGTATAAAAAAACTTACCGATTTTTATTATAAAGAGGGGATATTGCCCACAAACGTCGGACAATAGTAATAAATTTATCGCGCAAAGCATCGATTTCAGCCGCTGTCGTCCACCGGCCGAGACTTATACGGAGTGCCCCTTGGGCAAGGTCGGAACTAACGCCCATGGCCCGTAAAACCGGTGAGCCCTGATGCTCGCCGCTGGAACAGGCCGACCCCGCCGACACCGCGATATTTTCCAGATCAAGGTGGGTCAGCAGAGCCTCGCCGTCAACGTAGGGAACGCTTAAGGAGATGGTGTTCGGCACCCGCGACTGCCGCTGACCATGAAAAACAAGCTGGTGCTCAAGGGCTCTATCAAGGTCTGATTCAAGTTGATCGCGCAAGCGCTGAACCCGTTCCCCTTCAGTAGCCATATTTTCAGCCATAAGTTCACAGGCCCGCCCTAAAGCGACAATCCCGACCGAATTTTCAGTACCGCTCCGCAAGCCTGATTCCTGACCGCCGCCATGCAGCAGAGGTTCAAGCCGGACCCCGGGCCTAATCCACAAAGCCCCAACCCCTTTCGGCGCGTAGATCTTATGACCCGAAAGGGAAAGCAGATCCACCCCCAGACGACTGACATCAATCGGCAGTTTCCCCAAAGCCTGCACGGCGTCGGTATGCAGCAGGACACCACGCGATTTGGTTATCGCGGAGATTTCAGCCAAAGGAAAAACGACCCCGGTCTCATTATTGGCCAACATCAATGAGACCAGAACCGTTTCATCGCGAATTGCCGCCGCAACCTGTTCCGGCTTAAGCGTACCGTCTCCGGCGACCGGCAGGCGGGTTACCGTCGCCCCGGCCTGCTCCAAAAAAAGCGCGGCCGCAAGAATTGCCGGATGTTCGACCGCCGAAACAATAATATGCGGTTTTTCCCCGCGCAGCAGAAGCGGCAAGACCACCCCTTTTAAGGCCAGATTATCACTCTCGGTCCCGCCTGCGGTAAAACAGATTTCATCAGCCGCCGCGTGAATAAGCCGGGCCACCTGGAGCCTGGCCTTTTCTACAAGCGCGGCAGCGGAGCGACCAAAACAGTGGCTGCTTGAAGGGTTGCCGAAATCATCCCGGGCAACCGCAGTCATTACCTCTAAAACTTCAGGATCGATCGGAGTTGTGGCGTTATAGTCAAAATAGAGCCTGCTGCCGGACATCTCGACCTAATTCTCAAGTCCCTTAAGCAGGTCAGCCAGAGATATTGTTTTCAGGAAAGTACCGATTTTTTCATCGAGTTCATCCCACATCGGCCGGGTTACGCAGCAGGCATTACGCAAGGTACCGGAGGCGCAGGCTTTGGCATCGTAGTGCTCACAGTCCTTACAGTTGACCGGATTAATCGACTCTTTGACCACCGCCATAATCTCATCAACAAAAATGTCTTTCGGGTCCCGGGCAAAAAGATAGCCACCGCCGGGCCCGCGCACACTTTTAACCAGACCGGAACGGCGCAGATGCACGAACAGCTGTTCCAGATAACTTACCGAAATCCCTTCAACTTCACTGATCTGTTTTAAGGAAATCGGCCCTGTGTGAACCTCGGAAAGAATCCCGAGTGATACCATCGCTCTAACAGAGTAACGGCCTTTAGTAGAAAGTTTCAAAAGTTTACCTCCATGGCCCGGGGTGGGCATACATTTACGCAGAGACCGCAGGCACTGCATTTTTCAGGTGCGAAAAGAACCCGCATTGAAGGCCGCTCAATATAGAGCGCGCCCACCGGGCAGATTGCCGTGCAGGCTCCGCAACTGGTACAAATTTCTTCATTTCGTTTAACACTTTTCCGAATCGATTCAACCGCGACCTGACTCTCACGCAGGTATTCAAGGCCCTGATTGATAAGTTCCTCTTCACCTTCGATTTCAAGAACAAGGTAGCTCTCCTTGCGCGGCAGGATAACCGCCCGCAGAATATTTATGACAAGATCATAATGTTTTATAAGCTGATAGACAACCGGTTTATCATAATTGCTCTGATTAAAATGCAGAACATAAATTCGTTTCATAGAAATCCTGATTCAATTTTTCGCAGCGATTCAAACGCCTGGCAGGAAAAAACCGCGCCCGCCCCCGGATTTGGCTGAATAGTTACGAGTTTTCAAGAAAATTAAATTTCGATCAGTTCAAGCTGACCACCGGCGGAAAGTTTATCGTCAAGCACCGCGACCGCGCCCGTCACCCCGTTAATCGCCAGCGCCTGTTCGACAACTGCCGCCAGATCCCGGCGGCCGGAAACTTTATTTGCCATAGCGGTAGCCACGGCATCGGCCAATGCGGTATTCCCGGCAACGATAGTTACCGCATCGGCCTGGCCAAAACTCAACGAGTGCCCGACCCGGCCGGAAGAGGTACAGACCCCGCAACTGAAAGGCCGTAAACTTTTAAGCCTGATCCCCAAACGGCCGCTCAGCGGCGAACTGCCGGCAAAAATCGCAAGCCGATATTCCGCTTTACCGGCAAGGAAAATATCGCCGCCGTTCTCAACCACCACCGAGGTGGCCGCGGCCGCCAGATCAAGCCCCACCGCCTCCGCCAGCGCCCCGGCCACCGCCGCCAGCGGCCCGACCCCGGCTTTTTTCGCGGCCGCCATCATCTGTCGCGGCAAAGCCGGCGCGAAAGGATAGTCGGCATCGGCTACCGGCTTCAGAGTTATCCCCCAGTCGGGATAGCGCTCAAGAAAATTTACCAGTTGGGCCCGGTAGTGCAAAAGACGGTTATGGGCCAACTCCTTAAAATCAGCAGTTTCACCTGCCGGCGCCTGAATATTTATCCAGAGATCGCTCTCTTCCACCTTGACCGCGAAAGCCAGGCCGGCAGTTTCCGGAAGAGCCCTGTAACTGCGCTCGACATAGCTGTGCGGATGCGGCCGCTCAACCTCTATTGCCATACCCCAATAACCTTGTCAAGTATAATACATTAGTCGGCTCTATTTTTATTCGCTGCCGGACAATCCGTCCAGGGACTGGCGTAGACTTAGCACAAATTTGCTTAATTTTTCCAAACCCGCGGCCGTCGTACCGGAGCCTGAAATAATTTCCACCAGGGCGCTGCCGACGATGATCGCGTCGCTGTGGCGACCGACAAGCCGGGCCTGTTCCGGGGTTGAAATTCCGAAACCGGCGGCCAGCGGCAGACCACCGGCAATCTTTTTAACCCGATCAAGGCTCGCGCTCAGCTCCGGCGGCAGACTGCGGCGCGTGCCGGTGATTCCGGTAACCGTCACATAGTAGAGAAAACCGCTGCCGGCCGCGACAATCTCCTGAAGACGCGCGTCCGCGGTCGTCGGGGCCGCCAGCGGCACCACGGCCAGCTTACCGGCGCTCAAATTACGCAGAGACAATGATTCTTCCAGAGGCAGATCCGGGACAATTACCCCGTCAACCCCGACAGCCGCCGCATCGACAACGAATTTTTCCAGGCCATAGCTGAAAATCGGATTATAGTATGACATCAGGACCAGGGGAATCTCAGTCCGCCGGCGCAGGCTTTTAACCGTAGAAAGAATTTTCTTTAAGGTCACTCCCTGCGCCAGGGCCCGGCCCGAAGCCTGCTGAATCGTCGGGCCGTCAGCGAGAGGATCGGAAAACGGCACGCCCAGCTCCACCACATCGGCCCCGGCTTCAGCCAGAGCAACAACCAGATCAGAGGTCGCGTCAAGGCCGGGATCACCCGCCGTAATAAAAGTTATCAAGCCTTTACGCCCATTTTTTTTGAGTTCAGCAAATTTTTCCGCTAACCTTGACATTATTCACCCTCCCCCGCTTCGAGATTCGCCAGCGTTGCCACATCTTTGTCGCCCCGGCCGGAAAGATTAATAACCACGATTTTATCTTTGAGCGCTGCGGCCTCCAACATCACCCCGGCCACGGCGTGCGCGCTCTCCAGAGCTGGTATAATCCCTTCCGTCCGGCATAAAAGACGTAAGGCTTCAAGGGCTTCATTATCTGTTACCGAGATATACCGGGCCCGACCCTGATCCTTCAAAAAACTGTGCTCCGGCCCGACTCCGGGATAATCAAGACCGGCGGAAATCGAATGCGCTTCTTCAATCTGGCCGTCTTCAGTCTGCAGGAGATAGCTCATTGAACCGTGCAAAACCCCGGGCCGGCCGGCGGACAAAGGCGCTGAATGGGCCCCGCTCGCAATCCCGGAACCGGCCGCCTCAACCCCGATCAGTTTAACCTCATCTTCTAAAAAAGGGTGAAAGATTCCGATCGCGTTACTACCGCCGCCGACACAGGCAAAGACTACATCCGGCAGAACCTTACGTTCGGCCAGAATCTGCCGCCGGGCTTCAACCCCGATAATCCGCTGAAAATCACGCACCATCGCCGGATAAGGGTGGGGCCCGACCACCGAACCGATAATATAGTGGGTATCGGCAACATTGGTCACCCAGTCGCGGATCGCCTCGTTGGTAGCATCCTTCAACGTCCGGCTGCCGGAGCTTACCGGAATAACCCGGGCCCCTAAAAGCTCCATCCGATAGACGTTCATCGCCTGACGCTCAATATCCTTCTCCCCCATATAAACTTCACAACTCAAACCGAACAGCGCCGCCGCCGTCGCTGTCGCCACCCCGTGCTGACCGGCCCCGGTTTCAGCAATCAGGCGTTTTTTCCCCATCCGCACAGCCAGCAGGGCCTGGCCGATGGTATTATTGATCTTATGGGCTCCGGTATGAGCCAGGTCCTCGCGTTTAAGATAGACCTCCTTAATCTTTAACGCCGCCTCAAGTTTCCGGGCGCGATAGAGCGGCGTCGGCCGGCCGCAATACTCTTTCAGCCAGCCTTCAAGCTCAGCCTGAAAATCGGCATCCTGCCGATACTTCACCCAGGCCGCGTTTAATTCTTCAAGAGCTGTAATCAGGGTCTCCGGCACAAACCGGCCCCCGAAATCGCCAAAATACCCCCGTTCATCGGGAACCGTAAAATTTGCTTTGGTCATCATTTCACCTGTTTTTTTATTGTGTTTCCAAGTAATTGCGCTTAATTTACCGAAAAAGAGCTTTTATCTTTGACTCAACTTCCTGAGTCAGGTTAAATAACTTAATATTGAAACTATTCAGCCGAATCCGGGGTCGGGCGCGGTTTTTCTCCGCCAGGCGTTAAGATTTCTGTTTTTCCTTTATGCTCGCTGCGCCCGCCTTGCAAAACTCGCTTACGCTCAAACAGTTGCAATGCTAATGCGGGAACAGATCCCGCAACCCAAACGGAGCCTTGCGGCCCGCACCCAGGGGCAATCCGCTGGGCGCAAATAAGTGCTCTTATCAGGTTCTTTTCTTGTTTTAAAACAAGAAAAGAACCTGTAAGGTACTAATGGGCTCCCGCTCGCTTCCGAAAAACAACGAAATCGTTTCCGCAACCGCTTACGAAAAACCACCCCCGCCCCCTCCAGAAG
>WFRP01000285.1 GCA_015486505.1 Pseudomonadota bacterium
ATTAGACAACGAGCTCAAAATCTGATAGGTGAAATTATTGGTGGTCAAGAAAGTCCTCTTGGGGCTCTGCCCCAAACCCCGGGATTTATCGCTTTGTGAGCTGCCGGATGAAAAAAAAAGAAAGGCCGATCAATAAGACCGGCCCATCCGTATAGCTATTCGCATCGGCGCTCAAGTTGCTTCCCAGCATTGCTCTATCCTCCGTGCGAACAAGGACAGCATAGTGGAAAACACCGTAATTTACAACTCAGAAATTTGCTGAGATTTAAAAACTGACACAGAATTTTGAACACTCCCTTAGAACCAAATAGGAACCAAATCGCAAAACAGACCCCAATTAATCAACCAATTTTTGTACCCGTAGAAATGTACCCGCAACTGCAGCAGTTAACCTCCAATACTAAACCGACAATTGTCTTTGGTCAATGCCGGATTCCGGTTTGGGCCGAAACTGAGCATTTTGAGCGCGGTATCTCACGTTTACCTGATCATCTACATGCGGATATCAGGCGTTATCATCGTTTAGAGGATCGTTTGTCGCGTCTGGTCACGCGTTTGCTCGTCCAGAAGATTCTCCAAATTTTTGGTTTATGGGGTGAGAGTTCCCTTTCCGGCTGGCGTAAGACCGCTTGGGGCCGGCCGTTTCTTAAGGACAGTATTGTTGATATATCTATCAGTCATGCCGGTTTGTGGGCCGTGGGTGCCGCTGGTTTTAATTGTCGTATTGGTGTTGATGTTGAAGTTTTCCGACCGCTTGATCTAACGATATTTACCCCATATTTTACAACGACTGAGATGGCCCGGGTGCAGACAGCGGCCCAGCCGGTCGCTGAAGCCTTAAATTGCTGGTCGTTACGGGAGGCGATCCTGAAGGCCGATGGCCGGGGTCTGTCTCTGCCTGAAGCCCAGATCAGAGATATTACCGGCCTGCTCACCCCGGCCGGTACGGCCTGGCGGGTTCGTCCGCTGGTATTTGCTGATGGCTGCCTCTATCTGGCCTGTGATCAGGAAATCGATGCTCTGGACCGATATGAATTTGATTTTCTGGAGCTTGTCAACTCTGAAGTTTTAACCGCTTGATAATCTCTTCAAGATGCAGGCTGAAGGATTTGTCGCTGACCGGGTCGATGCAGCTAAAGACCGGCTGCCGGGTGTAGGCCGGAGAGCGTCTGGCCAGATTTACCAGGATCGGCTGCGGGCCGATTTCGAGCAGAGCCAGATTTTTATCTGTGAGCAGGGTTTCCAGGCCATCACTGAAACGGACGGTTTCACGCAGGTGACGGGCCCAATATTCGGGTGACCCGGCCTGCTCATCGGTGATCAGTTTGCCGGTCAGGTTTGAGATAAAAGGAATTTTTGGCGTCGCACGTTTGCCGGCACTTACCGCTTCCGCCATTCCGGCCATGGCCGGGGCCATCATCTCCGAGTGAAAGGCGTGCGTTGTGGCGAGTTGGACGGCCTGGATGTTTGCGGTCTGCAAAACTTGCGCTAATTGGTCGATTTCAGCTTGCGGACCGGAAACTACCGTCTGTTCCGGGGTGTTGACTGCGGCCAGAGAGAGGCCGTTTTCAAGGAAGTTTAAAACTTCGCTTTCGGGCCGGGGGATGGCCAGCATGCGGCCGGGCGGCTGCGCGGCCATAAGCTCGCCGCGTTTACAGATCAGTTTCAGGCTTTCTTCAAGGGAGAAAACTTCGGCAATCGTGGCCGCGACCCACTCGCCGATGCTGTGCCCGATCATGATGTCCGGGACAATGCCGTGCCCGATCACCATCCGGGCCAGAGCGTATTCAAAGGCAAAAAGCAGCGGCTGGATGAATCGGGTTGAGAGCGGGCCGTTTTCTGTGGGGTTATTTCCGGAATTTTTACCGGGGGCCGAAAGATCCTGCCGCAGCAAGCCGATGATATCGAGCCCCAGGTATGGGGCCAGGATTTCGGCGCAGCTGGTAATCTCCTTTTTGAACTGCGGTTCCTGGAAAAGCTCCCGGCTGACCACCGGGGTTACACCCTGGCCAGTGAACATGAAAGCGGTGCGGCCGGCTTTTTCTAAAGGACGCTTTTCCCCCCGGTTTTGGCGGGGTTTATTCAGTAAATTGCTCAGGGCCCGGCGGTCGATTTTACCGCTGGTCAGCAGCGGCCAGCTTTCAACCGCAGTGATGTCGGCCGGGATCATATAGGTCGGCAACAATGTTTGCAGATGGGTCAGCAGTTTCGCGTCAGTTACCGTTTTTCCTTCCCGATAGATGATAAAGGCGGCCAGGCGCTTATTGTCGGCCGTGTTGCCGTGCGTGATGACCACAGCGTCCCGCACCCCGGCGTGGCGTTTCAAGACCTGTTCAATCTCGCCGAGTTCAATGCGGAAACCTCTGATTTTAACCTGATTGTCGATGCGTCCGATAAATTCAAGATTACCGTCCTGACGATATCTGACGTGGTCTCCGGTTTTGTAGATTCGAATTGCATCGGGTTGGTTTGCGCCGATTTTAAAAGTTGTCGGCGACCAGTAAAGAAAGTTTTTTGCGGTCCGTTCCGGGTCGTTGAGGTAGCCGGTGGCAAGACCTCTGCCGCTGATACAGAGTTCGGCCGGGGCCCCCGGCGGCACCGGAATCAGGGAGTCTTGGGACCGGCGCAGCAGATGACAGCCGATATTGGCAAATGGTTTGCCGATTTCCGGCGGCCGGGTTTCGGTCGATGTTAAAAAAGCTCCGGTAGTTGTGACGCTGTTTTCCGTGGGGCCGTACATATTATAGGTTTTAAAAGGGAGTCCGGGAGCCGGTCTGACCCGCAGAGTGTCACCGCCGGTGTAAAGCATCTTGAGCTCGCAGCGCTCCGGCCATTCCAGTTGGAGAAGCATCTCCATAATTGCGGTTGAGCAGGGGGAAATAGAGATCTTTTGCTCAATAATCCAGTCGCGCAGGGCCGGGGGGTCGAACAGCAACTCCTGTGGCACCAGGTGCAAGCAAACTCCCGAACATAGACCCGGCCAGATTTCAATAATCGAGGCATCGAAAGCCAGCGATGCTGTCTGGGCAATCCGATCGCGGTTGGACATTGCCGCCACCCGGCTGAAATTATCGATCAAATTGAGCAGACCGCGATGGGGAACCACCACTCCCTTAGGCTGGCCGGTGGAGCCTGAAGTGTAGATTACATAGGCGGGATGGTCCAGGTTGTAAGCGCTTGCGGCGGGCGCGGCTAAGGTGTTCGCTGGGGTGGTCGATTCCCGGGGCAGGGCTTCAATATTGATGATCTGCAGCCCCTTTTCCGAGTCGTTGCGACAGACATTTTCGATGAAAGCGCAGGTTTTATCGGTTACCAGAATCTTTTTCAGCCGCGCGTTCCGGATCATAAACCTTAGACGCTCTTCAGGTTGGGTCGGGTCAAATGGGATAAAAGCCGAATTGTTTTTGAGCACCGCCAGCATCGCCGCCACCGCGGTCGCTGATCTTTCCATGCAGATACCGATAAACTCAGCTGGTTCCGAATCCTGCAGAGATTCTCTGACAATATCCGAAAAACGCTCAAGCTCAGCATAAGTCAGTGAACCCTGTGCGCTGATAATTGCCGGGGCGTTCGGGTGTTCGATAACCTGTAGTTTGATCCGTTCGACCAGCGGGGTGGTAACGGCCTTGCGGGTTTCCCCTTTCCCCCATTTTGCCAGGCGTTTGCGATCATGAAAAGAGATCAGTTGCGTTTCCGTAATCGGCCGGTCCCCGCTTTCAGCAACGCTCTTAAGCAGATGGAGAAAACTTCTGATCCACCCTTTGACGCTGTCGGCTGCGAACAGGGCGGTGGCAAATTCCATAACCGCGTAGAGTCCGCCGTTACGTTCTTCCATGTAGAGGGAAAACTCGAATTTGGCGATCTCGGATTTAAATTCGAGCCACTCCTGCTGGAGACCGGGGCTTTGCGGGAGCTCACTTAAAGGGGGCAGCAGGGTGAAATAGGTCTGATAACCGGGATGGTGACTGGCTTCACGTTTAATCTCAAGTTCATCAAGCAGTCGTTCAAACGGAATCCTGGAGTGTTGCACAAGTTCCCGGGCGGCGGCCGCGGTTTGCTGCACCTGCTCGGCGAAACTCTTTTCACCGGAAAAATCAAGCCGTAAAGGCATAATGTGGGCCAGCAGGCCGACGACCGTAGCAAATTCCGCCGGGCTGCGGTTCGCCATCGCGGTGCCGATAACAATATCTTTTTGGCCCGCGTAGCCGGAGATAAGCAGGCCGAAAGCGGTTGTGAGCAGGTTGTTCAGCGGGGTTTTGAACTCCTGGGCGCGTAACTTGAGCCGGGCTGTCAATGCCGGCGAAATCTTGAAAGAGATCGAATCACCCGCGAAAGATTGGCGCGCGGGCCGGGCTCTGTCGCTCGGCATTGATGATATCTCGGGCATATCTTTAAGTTTTTCGCGCCAGAAACTGATTTCTCTTTTGTTGAGGTCGCTATTGAGCAACCGGTTTTGCCAGGCGACAAAATCACTGAAAGTCGCAGTGCGGGCCGGGAGTTTTGCCTCTACTCCCTTCAGGTTTGCCTGATAGAGCTGAGTCAGCTCCTCAATCATGATGCCGATGGACCAGCCGTCCACGATAATATGGTGACAGGTTATGATAAAGCCGTATTCACGAGGGCTTATAATCAGCAACCGGGCCCGACAGAGAAGCCCCTGGTTGAGCTGGAACGGGGTGCTAAGCTCTTTTTTAACCCTTAAGTTGAACTCTACTGTCCGTTCCGGCTCCGGGATTGGGCTGATATCTTCAATGTGAAAGGGGATTTCAACATCATTAAGAACTTTCATTAACGGGCCGTTATCACCGTTTTGGAAAATTGTGGTCAACGCCTGATGCCGCCGGGTCAGGGATGAAAATGCATCTCTTAACGCGGTGATATTGAGTTCTCCCTTGAATTTTAACGCAATCGGCAGGTTATAGACCGGGTTCGGGCCGATTTGCTGTTCCAGTAGCCAGAGGCTTTGTTGCCTGGGGGTTGGTTTAAATTCTTCCGGAGTGGGCGCTGTTTGTAGACTTGGTTGAGTTACGCCGGTTTCCTTTGTCTCATCTGCTTTGGCGGCGGCGCAGAGTTCGGCAATTGTCGGAGCGGCGAAGAAACGGTCAATTGAGAGCCTGACCCCGAACTCGTTGGTGAAACGTGAGAGTGCCTGCAAGGCGATCAACGAATCAGCCCCCAGTTCAAAAAGGTCATCATCAACTCCAATCCGGGCAAAACCCAGCAGTTCACTCCAGATTTTTGCCATCAGGGTTTCGGCTGTGCCGGTCGGTTTTTTAAATGGGGTGTTCATCTCCGGTCGGGCCTGCCGGGTTCCGGTCGGCGCGGAAGCTTGAGTGATTAACGCGGATAATTCCAGGTTTTGCTCCTGGGATCGGGCCCGTTTCAGTTCATGGTCGAGCCCGGTCGTGCAGATGTAGATAACCGGTTCATCTTTTACCTCCAGGCTGTCGGCAAAAATGGCAACGCCTTCTGCCGATGAGATGCCGTTGGCGATCAGGTTTTTCAAGGTCTGATCGGGCTTTGGAGGTGCAGAATTTGCGGTTGTTTTCTCGGACAAAGAGAGGTTTCCGGCAACCTTGCGCAGGCAGTAACGTTTGATTTCAATTAAAATTCGGCCGTCAGGAGCCATGATTGTGATGTCAAAGACCAGGCGCTCGGCAGAACTTTCCGCCGGCAAATAGCGGCTGTAGCTGATGATGCCGGGGGTAAGCGGGGCGTAAATATCTACTGATCCGAACTGAAAGGGCATAAAGTCGCAGCCGTTTTCGAAATCTGCCAGCATAAACGCGGTGGCCCGGTCGAGCAGGGCCGGATGCAGCGGCTTAAATTTAAGATCGCTATTGAGATCCGCAGGAAGTTCCATAAATGCCAAAGCTTCGTTTTGGCCGAAACCGGCCTTGACCGGAAAATCCCAGCGCCGTCCGGCGTTGATCCTGATACCTTGCGTCAGGTCTACGGAAGTTTCAGCGATATCCCGGCGGCAGCGTTTTTTGATGTTTTCAAGGTCAGGCCTGGGGGGCAGTGGGGGCGGCTGGTGGATTTGGGCCTGAACATGTTCGATCCAGTTACCGCGCAGTTTTCGATCAGCGCTGTGAATGGCAAAAACAGCATTTGAGTTTGCGGAGCGCTTACGCGAGATTCCGATTCGTAGATTTACGGAACTGCCGCCTTTTTCGCGGGTGACACTCAGTGGTGACAAGAGGGTGAAATCGGTAAAGCCGATGGGCCTTAGAGCACTGTTAAAATTGCTTTTATCAAGGCTGCTGTAAGCGAGATCAAGATAGGCAACTCCCGGCAGAACGTAATGGTTGTCAATTTGATGTTCACCGAAAGCCCAGTCGGTGGCCGGGGAGAGCGCCTGGGTGTTGATTATTTCGTCCATGGGGTAGGAGCGGACAGGCGGTAGCGGACGTGATTTTTTGGTGGCTGCCCTGAGCGCACCGACGGCCATGCCCACCTCTTTCCAGCTGTCCCAGGCGATGCTGATGACCCGGCCGCGGCCGCGGCAGCTTATTGCCATAGCGTCTAAAAAGGCGTTGGCGGCACAGTAGGCAAGCTGGCCGATACCGCCCAAGACACTGTTCAATGATGAGCAGAAAACTGTAAAATCAAGTGCGCCCAGGTCAATAATCCGGGCCAGATTCAGAATCGCATCGACCTTGGGACGTAAAACCCGCTCAAGTTCCCGTTCGTCAGTCTGGGGGATAAGTTTGCCGCCCGCGACCCCGGCGGCGTGGATAAGGCCGTGGATCGGGCCGAACTGGCGGTTGATTCGGGTGATTGCCGTTTGCAGCTGTCGGCTATCGGCGACATCAGCGGTCGGTGTGATTATAGTGGCACCCTGCTCTTCCCACTGAATAATTTTTCTAATAATTTCGCTGGTTGCTGCCGCTGCTGCCAGCTCATTGTCGGCCGGGTTGAGTTTTTCGTCGCGTTTTTGCAGCAGTTCAGACCACAGCTTACGTTCCGGCAGGGGGCTTCTTGCGAGCAGGGCGATTTTGGGATTGCGGCAGTTGTTGACAATCGCGTCGGCCAGGGTCAGGCCGATACCGCCCCGGCCGCCGTTGATCAGATAAACCCCGTTATCCCGCAAGTGCTTTTGCCAACTCTCCGCCGGAGCGGGCCGGGCCGGATTCAGGCGGGAAAAGTCCGCTTCCCAGCGCTGGTTGCGGAAAGCTGTGCGGCGGCAGCGGCCTTCACCCGCAAGTTCCAATTCCAGCAGGGCCAGGTTTTTAGCTGAAATTTGCTCCCGATTATCGAGTTTAAGGTCAAAAATCCGGCATTCAAGGTTGCGGTACTCCTGCGGGATTACCTGGGCCGGGCCGTTGACCAGCAGTTTTTCCGGGATTATAATATCATCTTCTTGTACCTGGTAGAGTTCCGAAGCGATGAAAATAAGCTCAGTATTGAGGTCCCCGGCGCTCTGGTTTAAGGTCTCAAGCAGATTGATGACGGCGGTAAGCGCCATCTTTTTTACATATTGCAGACGCATCCGGGCCGGGAGCCGGGCTAATGAAGGGAGCAGCGCCAGATGGAGGATGGTCAGACGTGAGGTTGCGGAAAATTGTTTGAATATTGTTTCCAGCCCGGCGGTTACCAGGGGGTCAGGGGTGCTGTCGGATTTGTCATTATCGAGTGGGTCAAGTTCAAAGCTTATAAGCTCGCTGAAGCGCGGCTCAAGATATTTCAGGATCTGCAGCTCAACCTGACTGCCGGTATGTAAAATGATTAACGGGGCCGGTTCTATCTCCCGGGAGCGCGGCGCCGGGGCGCGGTGCCATGAGGGTACCGAAAACCAGTCGCTGATTTTAGTTCGGGCCGCGGGATTGCCGGAGTCAGTGTTGGCGGCGGCTGCGGCCGGCGCCGGGTCGATCCAGTAGCGTTGACGTTGAAAGGGGTAGAGCGGCAGCGGCAGCCGGGTCCGCTCCTGGCCCGAAAAAAGAGTTTGCCAGTTAACTTCTTTACCCGTCAGCCAATCGGTAAGATAGTGCTTAAGTAAGGGCTCGTCAACCTGGTGATTGGCAGCGATGCGTTTAGAGTCGTTTTGCTGCAAAAGTGAGGCGGCTTCCTCCAATGAACGGCAGATCACAGCGCTTCGGTATTTTTGCAGGCTGCGACCTTGAGCCAGGGTGTAGGATATATCCGCCGGATTAAGATCGGGATGGGCGGCAAAATATCGGCCCATAGCCACGATGAGTTCATCCAGAGCTTTACGGGTGTGGGCGGAAAAAGGAAAGATCCAGGGGCCGGGGCCGCTGCTTGACGGGGCGGTTGCCGGGCCCTCTTCAATGATGAGATGGGCGTTGGTGCCGCCCATTCCAAATGAACTGATTCCGGCCCGGCGCGGCCGGCTGCCGAAATCCCAGTCTATAGTTGCCGCTGGAATGAAAAACGGGGTTTGTTCTAATTTCAGTTGGGGATTCGGGGTCTGACAATGCAGGGTTGCCGGGATTTTGCGGTTTTTAAGGGCGGCGACGGTTTTAAACAGGGCGGGCATGCCCGCCGCCGCGTCAAGATGACCGATATTGCTTTTGACCGAGCCTAAGGCGCAGCAACCGCATTGATCACTCTCCTGGCGGAAGGCTTCAGTCAAGGCCTTGACCTCAATCGGGTCGCCGAGTCTGGTACCGGTGCCGTGCGCTTCGACATAACTGATATCGGCGGCGGAAACTCCGGCATCAGCGAGGGCGCTCAAGATTACGTTCCGCTGCCCTGCAAGGCCCGGGGCCGTAAAGCCGACTTTGGCCGAGCCGTCATTGTTGAGGGCTGAGCCCTTGATTACCGCATGAATTGTGTCACGATCTCTAAGGGCCGCCGCCAGCGGTTTCAGGAGTACGGCCCCGACCCCGTTACCACCGACGGTTCCGGCCGCATCTTCGGCAAAAGCCCGGCAGTGGCCGTCCGGAGAGACGATGCCGTTGGCCTGATAAAGATGCCCCGAGATCTGGGAACTCTGGATCGAGACGCCGCCGGCCAGGGCCATTTCGCACTCGCCGGTCCGCAGTGACTTGCAGGCCGTATGAATGGCGGTAAGCGCGGTGGAACAGGCAGTATTGATGTTGAGACTCGGTCCGCGCAGATTCAGTTTGTAGGAAGTTTTGGTCGGGAGAAAATCTTTATCGTTACCCATGGAGAGCTGATAGCTCTCCATAGCATTGCCGAGCCGGTTGCCGGCGGTCAGATTGTTGAGCAGATAGCTGTTCAGGCTGCAGCCGGCAAAAACACCGATTCGGCCGGAATAACGCAAAGGGTCGTAACCGCCATGCTCCAGGGTATGCCAGGCGGTTTCGAGAAAGAGGCGGTGCTGGGGATCCATCTCACTGGCTTCGCGCGGGCTGAAGCCGAAAAGTTCGGCATCGAATTTATCAAAATCCTTGAGGGTTCCGAGAGCCGCGATAAAATCGGGATGGTCAATCTGGGTCGCAGAAAAACCGGCCTCCAGAAGCTCTTTACGGGAGAAAAAGGTTATTGATTCAACCCCGGCTTCCAGGTTTTCCCAGAAACTGTCGAGATCTTCGGCTCCGGGCAAGCGTCCGGCCATGCCGATGATGGCAATTTCACCGGTTTCGAATTTCGCGGCTGCCGGTGTGGCGGCCGGGGCGGTTTGGGGATGGGTTGCTCCGGTACCGGCCAGCGCCCGCGCCTGGGTTGCGACGGTGGGGTAGCGGAAGAGATCAACCACTTCAAGCTGGTCACCGAATTGCTCGGTTAAACGGGCATGCAGCCTTAAGATCAGCAGGGAGTGGCCGCCGAGGTCAAAAAAATTATCATGCGGTCCGACCGGGCCACACTGCAGAAGCTCTCGCCAGATTTCGGCAACGGCCTGTTCGGCAGCGGAAAGCTCTCTCTGCAGGTTGTTTACTTCTCCGGATGATCTGGTCAGGGCAATTCGGGGCAGACGTTTTTCATCAATCTTGCCGGCCGCAGTCATCGGAATCTCAGTTATACTGACCAGGCGCTGCGGAACCATGTAGAGCGGCAGTCGGTCCTGCAGGCGGAGCCGGATTTCCTGTAGTTGATTTTCCGTCAGCCGGTCGGCGTTTTCGTCAGTTTTAGTTTCAGCGGCTACTACAATATAGGCAACGAGAAAAGCGGTATCAGTAGACTGATCTTTTTGCAGAATGACACAGGCCCGGGAGATTTCGGGTTGTTCACAGAGTCCGGCTTCAATCTCACCGGGGTCGATGCGGAAACCGCGGAGTTTGATCTGGCGGTCAAGGCGGCCGAGAAATTCGATAACGCCATAGTCGGTCAAGCGCACCCGGTCGCCGGTGCGATAGAGCCGCAGGGCGTTTTTTTCAGTTGTTCTCAACCAGCCGCCGCCATTTTCAGCGCTCCAGAAACGGAAAGCCTGAGCCGTTAATTCCGGTTCATTGTAATAACCTTCCGCCAGGCACTGGCCGCCGATACAGAGCTCGCCCGGAACTCCCGGCGGTACGATTTTGCCGTTTTCGTTCAGGATGCGCAGGACCCGGCCCGGCAGCGGACGCCCGATGGGGGCCGCACTGGTGGCGCAGGCATTGATGTTGCTGGAGTGGACCCGAAAAATGGTGGCGGTAACCACGCCTTCGGTCGGGCCGTAGACATTGAGTAAAGGGGTTTTGCCGACCGGTGAGGCGAGCCACTGTTTGGCGACTTCCACCGGCAGGGCTTCGCCGCCGGTTAAAACATGTTTCAAGTTGCGGGGCGCAACCGCGGGGTGACGGTTCCAGTGGTCCAGCAGCTCCTTGATATAAAGTGGTGGCAGATCCAGAACCGTAAGCTGGAAGTCGCTGATTTTTTTGTGAAACTCGATTGCCGACCACGGGTTTTCCCCGCGCATGACCAGCGTGGCCCCGGCGGCAAGAGCCGGGAAAATCTGTTCCAGCCCGGCGTCAAAAAAGATCGGGGCAAACTGCAGAACCCGGTCGGTGGGGGTCAGGTTGTAGCATTTGATACAGGCCCGGCAATGATTGCTAAAGGCCCGCCTGCCGACCAGAACCCCTTTCGGTTTGCCGCTGCTGCCGGAAGTATAGATGATATAGAGCGGATCATCAGCGGTTACCGCGACCGTTTTCGGGGGCCCGTTTTCAGAGGCGATATTTGCGGCTCTATCCTCAAGGTTGATAACGGGAACATCAGCCTCCCGGCAGGCGGCCGCCATGGCGTAATCATCACTGCTGGTGAGCAGCAGTTTAAGCTCGGCGGATTCCAGAATGTAGTGACAACGTGATTTGGGGGTTTTGGGGTCCAGCGGCACTAAAACCGCGCCGATCTTCATCAGAGCCAGAAGAGTCGGGACCAGGTCGATGGTCCGGGCGAGGGTGAGGCCGATATGGTCGCCTTGGTGCAGGCCGTGTTTTTGCAGGTATGCGGCCAGTTTCCGGGTGCGGTCGGCCAAATCGGCCCGGGTCAGGACGGTTTGCTCGAGAATTAACGCCGGTTCAAGCGGCGCTTCACTGCACCTTGCGGAGATCTCCTGATAAAGCCCCGGCCCGGTCTCGACCAGCGGCGCTCCCCGCAGGTTTTCACCGCTGGCCAGGCGCAGTTCCGCCGGGGTCATCTCCGGCAGGGTGGAGAGCCGGGCGTCGGGGTTTTTGACTATTCTCTGCAGCAGTTTAACATAATGCGCTGTGATCCGGCTGACCGTTTCACTGTTGAAAAGATCCGTGCTGTATTCCAGCAGGCCGAGCATGCCGGTGGCCGTCGGTATCAATTCCAGGGTCAGATTGAAGATCGATATCCGGCGCGGCGGCAGCACCAGATTCAGAGTCATGTCCGGCAGCTGCAGGCTTTCGCTTAATTTTTCCTGCAGGGAAAACATAACCTGGATCAGCGGTGAGCGGTTGCTGCGGCGTTCCAGGTTCAGTTTTCTGATTAGATAGTCGATGGGGACATCCTGATAGCTTAAGGCGGTGCCTACTGCCTCCCGGACATTGTCGAGAAATTGTTTGAAGGTGGGGTCTCCGGCCATTGTCAACCGAACCGGTATGGTGTTGACGAAGTATCCGGCCAGGTGCTGGAGTTTCAGCTCTTCGCGACCGGCGGTTGGTATTCCGATAAGAATATCGTCTTCTCCGGTGTAATGCCGGATGAGGGTGCCGAAAGCGGCTAGCAGGATGACAAAGGGAGTGAGACCGGTTGACTTTCTTAAAGCCTCAAGTTCCAAGACCAGATCAGATTCGATAAAAAAGGCTCCGGCCGCTCCGGCAAAAGACTGGGTTTCGGGGCCGGGTTTATCCGGAAACAGGTTAAGCTCATAACAACTACCGTCGAGGTGGTCAGCACAGGCGGCTATCTTTGTTTCCATCTCCCGACTTTCGAGGATCAGGTTTTGGCGGCGGCAAAATTCACTGTATTTAAGCGTTAACTCCGGCAGCCGGGGCGGACGTTTTTCGATGCCGGCTGTATAAAGCTCGGTCAGTTCACGGGTGATGATATCCAGAGACCAGGCGTCGGTGATTATATGATGAAAATTCAGGACGAGGAAATAAGCTGAGTCTTTTTCGCGGATCTTGATCAGGCGGGGAATAAAAAGCGGCCCCCGCTCCAGATCGAAGGCACGTCTGGTCTCATCTTCCATGAACCGGTCGATATCGTTTTCGTCGATCTCCTCGGCTTCGAGGGTCAGAGGTTCAGGCTCCTGCACCACCAGAATCGGTTCGCCGTCACGGTCGGGGAAGATGGTTCTTAAAATTTCGTGGCGTTCCTGGAGCTGTTCCAGAGCGGATTTCAGGATTTTAAGGTTCGGAGTGCCGCTAATTTCCCAGAACAGGGGCGAATTGTAGGCGTGGGCCTGTTCCCCTTCAAGTTTGTGGAGAAACCAGAGCCTCTTCTGCATATGGCTGGGAACTAAATCCGGGGATTCATTTCTGCTCCCGGCTGCTGCCGGTCGGCGAAATTTGAGCAGCTGCGTCAATGGGGCCTGAGGGAATTTTATGGTAAGTTCGATAAATTTCTTGAACTCTTCAATAAATTTTTCCGCAAATTCAGCGGTAAAATGTTGGCCGTTATAGGTCAGGCGGCAATGGCCGGCATCGGCTATGTCGATTTCAAGAAATAGATCGAGGCTGATATCCATTTTGGGGTGGGGCAGCGGCAGGGTTTGAACCCCGTCGAGGGCCCAGGGGAGCGTGCCGGACAGGGCGGCTTGATTAACCCCGACATTGAAAAGGTTGGCATCAAATTTATAACCCCGGGTTTTGCGTAAACGGGTTACGAAATCTTCAAAAAGGCAGCCCTGGTATTTTTTTGCCGCACGCCGCTGTTTTGCGGTTGCCCGCAGCAGATCGACAATTGTCGTGGTTTCCCGGATATCGAAACGCAAAGGCATTCTGTCAACGAAAGGAGCGATGAGGTCTTTGCAGGCGGCCGGTCGGCGATTAATCGTATAGGTCAGCAGGCCGCTGCCGACTTCGGCGTAGTCGAACAGGAGCGCGGCAAAAGTTGAACTGTAGTAGAAAAAGGTTGTTGACTCACACGAATTCGCCAGCTTTTTAATCTGTTTAACAATTTCGTTGCCCAGTTTGAAAAAAAATTCCCGACGCAACGGCGGCTGACCGGTATCGATATAAGGCAGGGTAAGTTTGGGGTAAATATCCCGGCTCAACTCCATCAGATAATCAGAGGCTGCGGCCTCAGCTTCCGGGTTGAAGATCCGGGGCTCCTGCTCAATATATTCGGCAAACGGAACCGCGGAGATGGGGCCGGGGTCCTCAAGGCGGCGCAGACGGTTGTAGATGTGACGCCACTGCTTAAGAAGATAAAAGCCAACGACTCCGTCAATGGCGATATGGTGGATGGCGAAAACAACAATATGACGCTCCGGGGTGATGTTTATCAGCTTGAGCCGGCAGGGTGGTCTTTCGTTAAAGTTGTAGGGGCGCAGGGTGAAATCCGCAACTGATTCGCTTAGTTCTTCAGGCGAGAGGCGGCTGCCGTCGCTGATTTCGATTTCCGGTTCGCTGCCGGTGTCCGGAAAAATGTAAGCCCGGCCATTTTCATCTCCAGCAAAAATTGAGCGCAGCACTTCATGGCTTTTGACCAAAAGTTTAAATGCCGCAAGCAACTGTTCGGGATTAAGCGGGCCGATTATTTCGTAAGGAAGAGAGTAGTTGTCTTCGGAATTGTCGGGCCGGAACTGCCAGTTGTACCAGAATTTTTTCTGAAAGCGGGAGAGCGGCAGCCGGCGGCCGGGGTGAAGGTTCAGCGGGTTTTCCTGCGGTTCTATTTTGTTGTCGTTGCGGCGGGCTCCTTCAGCATGTTCCAGGCTTTCGGTCTGCGGCTCAGATGATGCGGCAACCAGCCCGGCCAATTCCAGGATAGTGGGATTGGCGAAAAATTTTTCAACCTTGATTTTGACCCCGAACTCTTTCGCGATTGCCATGGTAAATTTTATGGCCAAGATGGAATTTCCGCCCCGGGAAAAAAAATCATCCTGCGGGCCGATATCATCTTGTAGGAGTAGCTCCTGGCAGATTCGGCAAAGTTGAGCACATATATTGTTAAGGCGCTGATTGGTGTTGGGGGGATTACTGGATGTTTTCATGGTTGGGGGAGGTCTCACTCCTGCTTCTTGGGGAGAAACTGAACAAAACCTTTTCCGGGAAGCCAACGTTTGCCGGCAGTTAAATTCTGTTTCAGGATGCCGTCGTGAGTATAAACAAATTTCAGGCCCAGAACTGAAAATTTAGAGTAGAGAATCGAGTGATAGAGGGATTCCGGCAGCAGATTCGGTGAGTTCAGGATAGCTTTTTTGAGCAGCATAATGGCGCTGTAACCCCAGATTGCAAAATTGTCCGGCCGGGTTTGGTATTTATCCCGGTATAGATGATCGAATCTTTGCAACTCCGGAGTGCGGCTGAAAGTCAGATCATAGGAGCTGCAGTAGGTATGCTGCATAATTTTCCGGTCATACTGGTTGTAGAAGATGGGAGTGTCGAAAATCTCGTTGCCGATAAATGGTTTGTCGTTTTTGGACCAGCGCGCATATTTTAAAAAATCAAAGATTTTTCTACTGTTGCCGAGAAATACGATGCCGTCGAAATCAGTATTTTCTATGTCGGAATAGATTTTCTCTATCTGAAATTTACCGTTAAATGGGTAGGTGGAAGTGATATCTATCTCGGGCTCTTTTTTGATCTGGTAAAGGAAGAGTGATTTTAATCCCCGGCAGTAGATCGATTGCTGGTTGTAGAGCAGCGCTATTTTGTTCAGGCGCAGAGATTTGATGATTTCCTTAAGATTTTCTGCGTGATACATGTCCGGGTAACTGACTTCAAGCATCAGTTTTATGTTTCTTTTCATCAGCAGAGGATTGGTGCTGGATTGTAAAAACAGCATTCCGGTGGCTTGAAAAAGCGGGGCCAGGCGTTTTACCGTGTCTGTATTCAAGCCGCCGATGACGGCGGCAATGCGTGAATTCCGGGCAAAATTCCAGACAATTGCTTTATCTGGGGTTTCTTTCGCGAAATGAGGTCGGATATGATAGGGAAAACTTTTGTCGCCTTCAAGCTCGGCCAGAGCCAGATTGAGGCCGTTAATGTAGCCCTGAACATCAGGATTCTGCGGCCAGAGCACACCGATATGTACATCACTTTGCGGTTGCAGCAAATAGAGATTGCGCTTATGCAGCAACCGTTCGGCATCAAAACTGAGGTAGTGAACCAGAGCCGCCAAGATGACGATAATGGTTAAAAGCCCAAGTTGAAGAAAGAATTTTTTCACGAAACCATCTGCTTGTTTGAGGGTTATTGGTCGTTCAGGATTACTGGTAAACCGTTTTTGCCACTGCCGATAATGATGGTCTTGGTGTTGTCCGACAGAGAGAGCTTGCGGGTTGCTTCGATCCCCTGCCAGGTCAAAATATCCGGTGAAAGAGATTTGGCCACAGTTTTATTGTAGAATTCTATCCCTCGAGCTTCAATCTCCTTGCGTAATTTTTCCTGTTTTTCGGCGTCTACGGAAAAAGCTTTCTGCGCGACCCGTTCTTTTTCCATAAGCTTGTTTTCGATAGCGTTGGTAATCGCTTTGGGCAGTGAAATACGTACCAGGTAGACATTTTTCATGTCCATGAAATTTTCGGCAAACTGGACTTTGGTCGCCAGATTAAGTTGGTTGACAAAATTTTTCTGAGAGGAGAACACCGCTTCGGCGGACATCTGACCGGCAATGCTGCGAATATTGGCAACCGTCATCGGTCTGACAATTACTTCGGTGTAATTCGGGCCGATATTTTTATGCAGTTGCGGGAGGTAATCTTTATCCAGCCTGAAATAGACCGCCATCTCAATATCGAGAGGCAGGCCGTTATTGGTCAGGGCAACGATGTTTGCCTTGAGGGTTTGCAGACGGCAGTCGTAAAGGTGCATTTTATCCCAGGGGAAAATGAAATGAATGCCTTCCTGATAGGTTTTATCCATGCGGGTACCATTAAAAAAACGTTGCCATAAAACCCCGGCATAGCCGGACGGGATTGTAATAATAGAAAACTTTATGGTTATAACGAGAAGGATTGCCGCAAGTAAGCAACAGAGGATTTTGTAAACCGTATTGTCCTCTGCGGTACGTCGCCGATTTTTTTTTGTGGGCTTGTTTTTTTCACTCATTTTCAGCTTGACCTTTGTGTACAGTTTGTTTCAACGATATTACCATCCTGAAAGTTCAAAATGCGGTCACAATAATCAAAATAGCGGTCGTCATGGGTTACGGCGACAATAGTTTTGCCCTCTCGTTGCAGACGCGGCAGCAGTTCAAGGTAGAAATATTCACGGAAATAGGGGTCCTGATCTGCGGCCCACTCGTCGAAAATATAGACCGGCTTATCTTCCATCAGTGCAACAATCAGGGCCAGCCTTTTTTTCTGCCCGGTTGAAAGATCAATATTGGAAAATTGATCGCCAACCCGTCCGGTCTTGTAATCTAACTGGAAGAGTGCCAAAAGCTCGGCAGTTTTGCCGGGATCGGTTTCATGCAGGCCATGGAGCTTCTGGAAGAGATGAAAGTCTGAAAAAACTGCGGCAAAGGTTTCCCGATAAGCCTGGTTGTGGTTAAAAAGAACGAGATTGTCGTTTAGTTTGATCTCCCCTTGGTGGGGTTTGTAAAAGCCGGCAAATAGTTTAAGGAAAGTGGTTTTTCCGCTGCCATTACGGCCGCAAATGAAGACAATATCTCCTTTTTTCAAGCTAAAGGAGAGCGGGCCGACGACAAAGGTTTTTTTTCGGTCAGCATCATAGTAGGAGTACTTGATATTATTAAGTTCCAGTGAAGAAAAAGCCGGAGGGTTGTAAATTTCAGCATTATGATCGTCAAATACGATATCATTTTTTCGCAGATGTTCATCAATGCTCGCGTCAAGATCGTTGATTCCTTGAATGGCCACACTTACCTGGGAATTGTAGTTGACCATTCTGACTATATTTGCGGTAGGGATAAAGACAAAGAAGATGGCCGAGACCAGTTTGAAGGTCATCATCGAATCGTTGTTGTTGTGCCAGCCCAAAACCGGCATCAGAAAAACAATAATCGCCAGGAGGATGTAGAAAAACATCTGGACTAAAACGTAGATGTTGGAGAAGTCTTTGCCGGCCAGGATGCGGCTTTCGGCAAGCTCGCCGGAGCTTTCCGAAAATTTGGCGGCGAGATCCCGATCCCGACGGCTGTTCAACAGGCACTCCTTAAAACCGAAAAGAATGCCGCTTAAGAAATTGCCGACCTGCTGCTCATGGGTCGCGGCGGTGGCAAAGTGTCTTTCCACCGCGTTGGTTTTTTTGATAAAGAAAAACGAGGCCGCAGTCAGCATGGTGATGGCGATCAGAAAAGCTATTTTTGAGAGGAAAAAGATATATATGTAGACCATGACAATCAGGATCAGCTCGGGGCCGGTGGCCAGGATGAAAGCCCCGGTCTGGGCTATGGTCGCCGTCGATTTGATTATCTGGTCATGAATGTTTTCCCGGTTTTTCTGCTCAAAAAATTCAAGAGTGCAGAGGCGTAATCTGTCAAAGAGTGACTTACGTACCAGGTCAACCGCGTCTTCGGTCACCTCGAACGTAATATTCATCAAGGTTTTGGTGGTGGCTATGTAGCAGAAGAGGGTGAGCGCGAAGATCAGAAAAGTGGAAAAATCCAGGCTGGTTACATTCTTTCGTGCCGCGGAGTGGTTGATCAGTGCAACTACAGCCGTACTTGAGAGGCCGGAAATCAGGTTGAGCAGGAAAAATTTGGGGGTAAAAAACCGGCAGTGGCGCTGGACAAAAGCGACCAAAGGAATTTTTTCCAGCATCCTGTTCAAACTGTTTTCTCCAATTCACGCGGGATGGAAAAAATTAAAAACAGTAAGATCAACAATGGCGTTATCAAGAGTGACAGGAAAAAAAAGCCCCAGAACCCAATGAGTCGGTTTCTGCCGATATAGCCGTTCATAACAGCCAGCAAAAGATATAAAAAAAACAATTCCATAAATGTTCCTCAAGGAGATAATTGCCGTTGTCGGATAAATATTTAAGGAGGCTTTGAGCTCACAGTCTTATGCGAACTCAAAGCCTTCTCGTCAGCATTTTTCAGACAGATAAGAAACGTTTGCTTTGATAAAATGTAACTATTCAGCCGAATCCGGGGTCGGGCGCGGTTTTTCTCCGCTAGGCGTTAAGATTTCTGTTTTTCCTTACGCTCACTGCGCCCGCCTTGCAAAACTCGCTACGCTCAAACAGTTGCAATGCTAATGGGCTCCCGCTCGCTTCCGAAAAACAACGGAATCGTTTCCGCAACCGCTTACGAAAAACCACCCCCGCCCCCTCCAGAAAGTGGGGAGATAAAATTTGGCTGAATAGTTACGATAAAATTATGCTGGCGTTCGTTTTATGCTTTTGCCTTGGATTTAATCTCTTCGGCGACCTTTTTGCCTTTTTCAAATTCTTCCTTGAAATGGTCGCGCATTTTATTGGGATCCAGGTCCAGTAAGGTGCCGCCGGACTCAAAATGGCGGATAAAGAGATTGCCGATGGCGTAAGTGCTGGCTCCGGTAAACAGAGGCATAGAGAGCCCGCCGGCTATCGGCCCGATGATCGGGATGGCTTTTAAGAGGGAACCCATGAGCCCGCGGGAAAGAGATTCCGGAACGACAAAACCGAGTAATGACGCAATAATCGCCTTGCCGTTTTGTTCTTTAAATGGGGTCTCGTAACGTTTGCAGAGATCGGCGATCATCTTTAACTGCAGTCCGCTGATTGCCGCCAGATCCAGAAAAGGTACAGGTATTAAGCCGGCACCCATTGAAAACCACATGTAGTTTTTGACGGTTTTGCTGGCCAGTTCCGCATTGTTTAGATTCTCAGTCACATCAGTCATGATTCCGTTCCTCCATATTTCGGTTAAGATTATTTCGGATCCTCAAAAAAATCCTTACTGGAGGAATCTCCATCCCCCTTTAAGATAAACATTCTACGCACAGTCATCATTGGAAAATGACTTAACATGTCGATATATTTCAGTCAATACAAATAAAGTGCTGGTCATAATCCTTGTTCTTGCTATGTTGCCAACGTTCGGGTTGCCTGCCAGTCGGCGTGGACCATTTCGAGGAGTTTGCGATCGTTGTCGTAGTAAAGCTGGATCTTTTCCCAGTTCGGGCGGCCGCTTATTTTCTGCAGCAGGAGACCGTCGCTATCGAACCAGCGCGGCAGAATTCCGCCGAAGAAATAGCCGGCTTCTCTGAGCC
>WFRP01000286.1 GCA_015486505.1 Pseudomonadota bacterium
CATTAGTACCTTACAGGTTATTTTCTGCACAAAAAAACAAGATTTAATAGTCAGAAAATGTTCTGATAAGAGTACTTATTTGCGGGCCGAAAAGGCCCGATTGGGTTGTGGGATTTGTTCCCGCATTAGTACCTTACAGGTTATTTTCTGCACAAAAAAACAAGATTTAATATCCAGAAAATGTTCTGATAAGAGTACTTATTTGCGGGCCAGCGGATTGCCCCTGGGTGCGGGCCGCAAGGCTCCGTTTGGGTTGCGGGGATTGTTCCCGCATTAGTGCCTTACAGGTTATTTTCTGCACCAAAAAAAAGATTTAATAATCAGAAATTTTCTGATAAGAGTACTTATTTGCGACCAGCGGAATTGCCCCTGGGTGCGGGCCGCAAGGCTCCGTCTGGGTTGCGGGATCTATTACCGTGTCGAGCTATATAACATTAAAAGATTGCCTTTGTCCAGTATTAAATGATAGTAACTATTCAGCCAAATTTTACCCCCCACCTTCTGGAGGGGGCGGGGGTGGTTTTTCGTAAGCGGTTGCGGAAACGATTTCGTTGTTTTTCGTAAGCGAGCGGGAGCCCATCAGCATTGCAACTGTTTGAGCGTAAGCGAGTTTTGCCAGGCGGGCGCAGCGCGCTTAAAGGAAAAACAGAAATCTTAACGCCTGGCGGAGAAAAACCGCGCCCGCCCCCGGATTCGGCTGAATAGTTACAAATGATATAGCGTAAAATACAACATAAAGGAGTTAAAAGAATGGACAGGAACGTAATCATTGAACGGGTCAGAGAACGGGCCCGGAAGAATTTTTCCAAGGGTTATAATTGCGCGGAATGTATTATGGAGGCCGTAGTCACCAATATCGATACCGGGCTGCCCAAAGATGTAATGAAGCTGGCGACCGGTTTCGGCGGCGGGGTCGGCCTTTTCGGCGACACCTGCGGCGCGGTTACCGGAGCGATTCTGGCAGTCGGGGCCGTCCACGGCCGCAGCGAACTGCCACCCGACGAAGATCGCAAAAAAGCGCTGCAGAAAGCCACGGACGAACTCTACGGCAATCCCGGCCTCTACCGGCTCTTTAATCAAATCCCGAATTACATTAACAAGAAATACGGCGCTACCCTCTGCCGCGAAATCGCAAAAAAATGGCAGGACACCTGGCTCTGCCGTGAACACGCCCTGCACTGCCGCGAAATCATCACCGATGCCGCCGGATTAGCGGCGGAACTTATTTTAAGCAAACGCGAAGAGAGCGCCGCCAAACCTTTCGGTAGCAACGTCGAGAACTTAAGCGATGAAGGCGATGTCTGCACCCTGGGCAAGGGCTGAGGCAACGCCCTGAGTTAGGAGTTTCCTGACTGAAAACAGACAAAATCACAACAGCCGCCGGGCCGCGGCCAGGGCTTCATCTTTGCTGTTGATTTCCCCGGCCAGTTGTTGCTGGTGAATCATCCGGATGATAGTGCCGATGCCCGGCCCCGGCTCCATACCCAAGGCCAGCAGATCCCGGCCGCTGAGCAGGGGTTTGCAAAAACCTGCTCTTTCCTTTTCATAAATTTCCCGCAGACGGCGGCTGAGTTTTATCAGCTTCAGCTGCCGGGGTTCGGGATTCCGCCCCCGGGTCGCCGACAAATCGGCATAAGCCAGGAGCAGTAAAAGATAAAGATCATCCTCAAGCTCAAACACCAGACGCCGCAAAGCCTTCTCTTTACAATTATCAAGATTGAGCAAAAGTGGCCGCAGGTGGTTTTCGATCAAACGCTCCAGCCGCCGCAAAAAATCCTTCCCGAGCGCGAATCCGGCCAGGGTTTCGCGGGCGATATGGGCGGAAAAGCGCTCATGCCCGAAAAAATGAATGCTCCCGGTATCCGGGTCTTCGGCTTTGGTTAAAGCCTTGCCGACATCATGAAACAGGGCCGTCCATTTTAAAAGCAGACAATCCTCAGGCGTCGGTAGCGGCAAAGCCAGAGGATTCTGTCGACAAAGCTGATCCAGGCTTTCAACTACCGCCAATGTATGTTCCAGCGCGTCAAGATGATGAAAATTATTCTGCTCGAGCCCGGCCAATCCTGCCAGCGGCGGAAAAATCTTTGGCAAAGCCCCGACCGCCAGCAACTCCCGGAGCCCGCGTGCGGCCTTATCCGTGGCCAGGATATGGTTTAATTCAACCGTAAAACGCTCTTTCGCGACCCCATCCAAACCGCTGACCGCTGCCCGCATTTCCTTTTCGACGGCGGCGCTCAAACTACCGTCAATCTCCAGCATAAAACGCACGGCCCGGACAATCCGTAAGGGATCGTCTTTAATATTCTCCGGCGCCACCGAAACAATCCGTCCGGCGGCCAGGGCTTTACGGCCCGCGTGCGGATCATAAAACCGCTGCTTGCGCAAAGCAAAAGCCATCGCGTTAATGGTAAAATCACGCCGGCGCAGATCTGAATCCAGATCCGGGCCGTTGAGCGCGGCGATATCGATGGTCAATTCCGGCCCCACCAGACGCCGGGTCACGTACCGGGCCGCGCCGTTTCCCATAGTGATAAAGCGCCCGTTGACCTGCTTAAGAATCGCGGCTTCCCAGAACTCCATATCCGCAAGCGCGCAGACAAAATCCAGATCGCTGATTTTTTCCCCCCGAAAAAGATCACGCAGGGCCCCGCCGACCAGATAAAGCTCCCGCTCGCTCGCGGCGGCGGCCGCGGCCAGCTCATCCCAGGCCGGAAAACAGCTTTTCAACTGCCGGATATCGATAGTTTCTTCCATAAGATTTAATCTCTTCAATCCCGTGATTTTTCCCGTTTGCCGGCGACAACCCGTTGTTGCCCGGGATTCCAGTAATAGTCCTGCCCCAACGGATCAGCGGGGATTTTGTCGAGCAGGCCGGCCTCCTGTAACTCGCGCAGGTTGTCAAGCGGTCGTTTTTTCTGTTGGGCAAACTGCCGTGCGGCGGCCTGAATCCGGGCCAGGTTTTTCAAACGTTGGGCTTTTTTTTCATAAAGAATCTTGATTCTTCCCGGCGGCTGGTCGGCGGCCATCCGCCGCATCAGAGCCGCGGCCCGGTCATAGGCCCCCTGTTTGCGCAAGGTTTTTAAAAGCAGCGCGAAAAAAGTTTTCGGCGCGTCCGGTTTCGCCGCCGCCATTGACAGATAATGGCCGGCGGTCGCGTAATCATTCTGATAAAGATAGAAATCATAACCGAGCCAGAAAGGCAGCTCCCAACTGTCAGGAAAAACCTTGATCCCGCGCTCAAGAATCGGCCGCGCCCGCAGGATATCATCAAAATCCTGAATCATCCCCATCCCGGAGAAGAGATAGGCGCTGTAATAGCGGGGATCAAGCCGGGTCACCCGATCCATTATCGCGTATTTCCAGGGGCTGTCGATGGCAAAATCAAGCGGCTTCCAGACCAGGCTGCCGACCTGCTGCACCGCCCGGATAAAGAGAATGTCGGCCAGCAGACCGCGATGGTCAAGACTTAAGAAACCTAAAACCTCCGGGCTGGGCGGCTCCAGGCGCAGATCATCCTGTAAAGGCCGCGCCAGCCGGGTCTGCATAGCAAAACTGATGCAGACGGCCGTCAGATAGAAAAAAAAAGCCACTGCGATTATTTTTTTCATAATAATTAGTACCTTACAGGTTATTTTCTTGTTTTTTTCGACAGCTTTTTTCAACTGTAAAAACAAGAAAATGTTCTGATAAGAGTACTTATTTGCGGGCCGAAAAGGCCCGTTTGGGTTGCGGGAGTTAGTTCCCGCATTAGTACCTTACAGGTTATTTTCTGCACCAAAAAACAAGATTTAATAATCAGAAAATGTTCTGATAAGAGTACTTATTTGCGCCCAACGGATTGCCCTTGGGGTGCGACCAACGGGAGTGCCCCTGGGTGCGGGCCACAAAGCTCCGATTGGGTTGCGGGTTTGTTCCCGCATTAGAGATCCCGCCTCTTGAAAGCGGCCCCGGCCGCGCTCAGAAGGGCCGTCAGATAGGAAAACCAGTAGAGCAGGGAAAGCCCCGCCCGCAGGCCGGAGATCTTCTGCTGATGCACTATTGCCATCCGATAATCAAAGAGATCGAAGTTGGGCAGCAGCCAGGAGATGATTTTGACAATCTGCAGATGCAGCGGCGAACCGAAACGGCCCAGCGCGATAAAACTTTCAATCGCTTCCGTCATCGAGTGCCCGATAATAAAGATGCCGATTACCATGATGGTGTTCAAGGTGAAACTTACACCCAGAGCGTAAAAGAGAAAAGCGACCCCGCTCAGCAGAGTAAATTCGCAGATATTCCAGAGTACGGCCCAGGCCAGACCGTAAACCGGCTCGCCGCCGAAAAAAAGCGTTAAAAGGAAAATCGCCAGGCCGCTGACCAGGCTGAAAATCACGATAATCAGGGCCGTGCCGCCGAAACGGCCCAAGATGTAGAGGGGCCGCGGAATCCGGTTCAGCAGAACATAGAGTTCGTTGCGTTCGCCTTCACGATAGAGGGCGAAGGTGCCGAAAAGAACGGTAACCAGCAGACAAATCAACGCCATCCCCGCCATCCCGCTGTTGACAATAACCCGGCTGACATTACCCAGCGAGAGGCTGCTTAGATAGGCGGAAAAACCCAGGAGAAAGAGCAGAAAAAAGAGCAGCCCGACAAACACCCGATCCCTGAAACTCTCGAGCAAGGTTGTTTTGATAATGGTGGTTAACTTGAGCATTTGACCTCTTTTTTGAATCCCTGATCCAGATTTTCGGCCTGATGCCGGGCGAGAAAGTCATCAACTTTGCCTGAAAAGCGAAGATTACCCGCGACAATAATCCCGATCCGGTCGCAGAGCCGTTCGACCTCGGCCAGAATATGGGAACAGAAGAGAATGGTTTTACCGGCGGCTTTAAGGCCCAGCAACAGATCAATCACTTCACTTTTGCCGATTGGGTCCAGGCCTGAGGTCGGCTCGTCAAGGATGATCAAATCGGGCTCCCCGGCCAGGGCCTGCGCCAGACCGACCCGCTGCCCCATACCTTTTGACAGTTTATCGATACGCCGGCCGGCAAAGGCCTCCATACCGACCTCTTGCAGCAAAGCCGTAACCCGGGCCCGGGTTGCCGGCCGGTCGGCCCGGGCCCGGGCCGGCTGCGACAGATTATACTGCATCGTCACATATTCCCTGACGGTCAGGTTGGGATTCGGCCGGAAACTCTCCGGCAGATAGCCGATACCGACCCGCGGCCGACCCGCTTCAAGTTCTTCCCGCTGAAAAATGACCCGGCCGCTGTCCGCCTTGATAAATCCCATAATCAGCTTGACCGCCGTCGTCTTTCCGGCGCCGTTCGGGCCCAAGATACCGACAATTTCACCTTTTTTCAGCGCAAATGAAAACTCGCTCAGGGCTTTGACCCTCTCCTTGCCCAACTTATAGGTTTTACCAAGCTGGTCCAGCGTGAGAATAATATTGGGATCGGTTTTTTTCTGCAAAATAATTCCTGATTTTTTTAACTATTCAGCCCGGCCCGAACGGGGGGCGGGAGCGGCTTTTTTTCTGACCGGAACGAAAAATTTAGCCACAATCCGCCATTGCTCCGGGTTGTCTGAGGTTCGGGAGCGGCTTAAAAAAAGCGCCTTGTAGCCTTTATCCCGGTAATTGTTACTGCGATAATCCTGATAGAAAAAAAGCAGCGCCAGGTTGGCATCGGTCGGATCAAACAAACATAACGGCGCGCTCAATTCAAGTTTAAGGTTATGCGTTTTCTGAAACAGATTTTTTTTAATCTCGCTTAATTTATTTTTAGCAAAGCTGAAAGGCTTAAAACTATCCGGCTTATAGAAGGTCATAATCGGGCCGTAGAAACTCATAAACTTATCCAGATCAAGCTGCCGCCAGGCGGTCGCCCAGTCTTGAAAAAACTGATGGAGCCGGGTTCTGGTTGGTGCGGTGGAGACTGCCGGCCCCCGGCCTGCGGCAACCTCCGGCATAACCAGCAGCGGGATAACCGGCTGCTTTAACCCGAGAAAAAACCGCCGCCAGGTTTCCGGCGGCGCCGGGGATTGATGAAAAGGAAAACTGACCGGGTTAAACAGAAACGGACGCTTACTTTTGATTCCGGTCAGCCAGAGCCCGGGCCCGATTCCCGCCGGCAGTTGCAGATGATTGATGATTTCAGGCTCGGCAGCGGCGGTTTTCCTGATCCAGAGTTCCGCCGTCAAATCCCCCTCCCGGGCCCGCAGCAGCGGCCATCCGGGGCTTAGGTTTAAGACCTCAGGCGGCAGTTTCGCGGCCGGCGGTTCGGCCGCCGGAGACTGAATTTCCGCCGCCGAAGACCGGGATTCAGCCACAACCGCCTGCGGTTCGGCCGCAGCCGACTGAGGTTCCGGCAGCGGTGACAGCGGTACCGCCTCTTTTTTCGCGGGTACGGCCGGCGCTACGGCAGCGGCGGACGCTTCCGCCATTGCCTCTTCCGCCGCGGCCGGCGATGACGGCGGAAAAGGCGCGGACGTTTCCGGAGCCGGCGACGCCGGGGAAACTACTTGTTCACCCTCCGGCTGAGCCGGGCGCGGTGCGGATTGAGGCGCACTTAACTTAAGCGCCGGTGCTTTATTCGCGCCTGATTTAAGCGCGGATGCTGCCGAAAAATTGTTGACAAAGGTTCTAAAGCGCGGGTCTTTCCAACTCAAAAAAAGCGCGCCGGCCAAACCAATCAGCAAAAATCCCGCCCATATAAATTTACAAAGTGACCTCGAAGCCGCTGGTTCCCGGACCCGGGCCGGGCTCTCCCCCTTAATACTGTGAACCGCGCTTTTCAAATGGTTGCGATTGATCTCTTTTTTCTCGTCGATATAGGCCGCCATCAGACATCTTTCGCAGACAATATTAATCAGACGCGGCGTCCCCTGACTGAATTGATAGATATTATCTACGATATCAGGGGAAAAAGTTACAGCGTCGGCGGCAGCCGCTATCTTGAGACGGTGATTGATATAGGTCACGGTCTCTTCCCGGGAAAACGGCGGCAAAACGTAACGAATGGTAATCCGCTGACTCAGTTGCCGCAGGCCGGGATCTTCAATCTTCTGCTCCAGTTCCCGCTGCCCCACCAGAAAAATCTGCAGAAGTTTCTGTTTATCGGTTTCAAGATTGGAGAGTAAACGCAGCTCTTCCATAGTTTCCAGCGGCAGATTCTGGGCTTCGTCAACAATGATTACCGTCTTGCAGCCTTCCGCCGCTTTCGCCAGCAGAAAATCGCGAAATATCCGGATCAACTGATCCTTGGGGCGGCTGAAGATCTCATCATCATCGTTGGTCAGGGCAAAATCATCGAGAATCACCCGCAGAAGATCCTGGGGTGAAAGGTTGGGATTCAGGATTAAGGCCGTCTGGACATCAGCGCCCAACTCTTTAAGCATCGTCCGCAGAAGCAGGGTTTTTCCGGTGCCGGGATCCCCGGTAATCTGGATAAAGCCCTCTCCGGCGCGGACACTGTAGAGCAGGGTCTGCAGGGCTTCCTGATGCGAATAGCTCGGGAAAAAATATTGCGGGTCCGGCGCCAGCCGAAAGGGGGCATCCGCAAAACCGAAAAATGTCAGATAATCCAAATTGAACTCCGAAAATTATAAATCCAGTGTCACCAGCCGGCACTAATCATTATGGTGTCTTCGCCGTCGAATTTCAGTTTGCGGCCGGTAAGGTATGTCCGGGTAGCGGTTGACCAGAACGCCCTTACGGATACCGGCGACGATTTTATCATCCATAGCGCCATACCAGATACCACTTCTTTTTTTGGAACCGGCACTGATGCCGGTAAAGATCAGGTAAAAAAAACGAAATTTACGCCGGCTGCTGCGCGATTGGATTTCCCGGAATGAGGTCAGATAGATAAGCCCGGGATTGGGGCTCGGCCCAGGATTAAGGCGGCGCCCGGGTTCCGGGCTGTCGCGAACAAAATCGTTGACGCGGTTGAAATAGGAGGCCTGATTAAAAGGGTTCCGGGGGAGATCGTCAGGTGAGATCAGACCCTCAACTCCATTGAAGTTGTCGTTACCGGTATAGTGATTAAGCAGAGGCCGGCTGCGAAAATTGTTGTTGGTTAAATAGATTTCCTCGGAAAGAAAATCCTTCGCCGTCAGTGAGGTATCGGAAAGCTGGGCCTGAACCTGAAGTGAAGTCCACTCATTGATAAAACTGGCAATTTCGGTGGCTTTTTGCCGGACTTCAGCAAAACGGGCGCCATCGGTCGCCCGCTGAAAGCGCGGCAGCAGCAGCGCCAGCAACATCCCGATCAAGGCCATGACCAGGAGAAATTCGAGAAGGGTAAAGCCGCGGTCGCGGAATTTCAAGGAGAACAAAGGGAAAAACCACCATATTTTATCACAATTTACTGCCGGCCGCTAAGACGGGCGGCAAAAACCCCATTACGCAGACCGGTAATTGAGCGCGACTCCTGCCCGGCATAGAAGGTGTCGGTATCATTGTTGCCCAGGGTGATCGAAGTCGAATCCGTACCCTGAAAGACAAAGCCGAAATAGACAAAATTATTTCCGCCGACCGGGTCGAGAGCACAGCCGAAGGCAATAGCTCCCGGGGTTACCATATTATTATCGGCCGGATCATTGGCCTTGACAAACACGCTGGCGCCGTTAAAAGGGTTACGCGGCAGTTTTTCCGGCGCAATCACCTCTTCGACGCTGCATTCCGGCGGATCATTCGTATTGGCGCTGCTACTGTTACCGCTGCAACGGCCCGCAATCGGGATAAGACCATTAGTATTCGCCGCCTGCCAGTTACTGGCATGACTCTGGCGGGCAATCCATTCCGACATCGGCAGCGTCGGGTTGGACGAAAAGGAACCACTGTCATTGGTCAAACTATAGAGATAATGAAATTTTGCCGCCGAGGTATATTGTTCGACCGAGGCCTCAATCTGCTCTTCCGCCCATTGATTGGCAAAAGAGGCCAGTTCACTGCAATTCTGACGAATCAAACCATATTTAGTATCAATATTAGCCCGCCAGGCCCGGGGCACAATCACCGCCAGCATTAAACCGATTATAACCACTACCAACAGCAACTCAATCAGGGTGAAACCTTTTTTACCGGTTTTCGCAGTCATCATAGATAAATTAAACCTCCGCTACGGGGATTTTCGATTTTGTCTCTCTTTGCGTCTTGGCACCCTGAAGGGCATAGACGTCTTTGCGGGAGAAAAAAACGGTTTCCCGCCAAGACGCCAAGACGCCAAGGAAAAACCAAAGAAAGCAAGGAAAGCAAGAGAAAATCAATCGAGTCTGACCCTTGCCTCCCCTCTAGTTCAAACGCGCCATAAAAACGCCGTTGCGAACCCCGCCTAAACTATCACCCGACTGACCGGCATAGAAAGATGACGACGGCACATGTACATCACCATCTCTATCTGGTGTTGTTGTGGTGGAATCCGTCCCCTGAAAGAGAAGGGCAAATGTCGTAAAATCAGAGGCCCCTGTCACTTCAGGAAAGCCGACACAACAAATGGCTCCGGGTACAACCTTACCAACTCCCGTGTTCGCGGAAGGATTATTGGCCTTGACAAAAACACTGGCGCCGTTAAAGGGATTTCTCGGCAGCTTGCTTGGATCAATAATTTCATCGACTGTATTCTCAGGCGCGGCAGCAGTATTATTTACTTTTCTGCCTTCAGGTGTTATCGACACACCTTGGGTCCAATTACCCTTGGGATGAGGCAGCCAGCAACCGCAATGGTCAGATAAAGGCGCATCGTTCTCCCCCGCAAGAGAAATATAATAATTTATCATCGGACAGTCACAATCCGCGTCCTGGGCCAGCAGGCTCTGTTCGGCCCAGCTGCCGGCGAATGATGCCAACTCGGTACAGTTCTGCCGCACCAGCGTATATTTGGCATCAACATTGGCGCGCCAGGCGCGGGGGACGATTACGGCCAGCATAATCCCCATGATGACCATCACCAGCAAAAGCTCAATCAGGGTAAACCCTTTTTCCCCGGCCCTCGGGATCATCATAAATAAATCAAACCTCCGCTACGGGTATTTTTTAGGTTTTCCTCGCTTTGCGCCTTGGCACCCTGAAGGGCATAGACGTCTTTGCGGGAGAAAAAAACGGTTTCCCGCAAAGACGCCAAGACGCAAAGGAAAAGCAAGGGAAAAGCAAGGGAAAAGCAATCGAGTCTGACACCGTTGCCTCTCTGAATCAAACCTCCGTCAGTTCAAACGCGCCATAAAAACGCCGTTGCGAACCCCGCCTAAACCATCATTACCCGACTGACCGGCATAGAAAGATGACGACGGCAGATTGTGCCCACCCACATTTTTAGGATTTGTTGTGGTGGAATCCGTCCCCTGAAAGAGAAGGGCAAATGTCGTAAAATCAGAAGCCCCTGTCACTTCAGGAAAGCCGACACAACAAATGGCTCCGGGCACAACCTTACCAACTCCTGTGTTCGCAGAAGGATTGTTGGCGCCGACAAAAACACTGGCGCCGTTAAAGGGATTTCTCGGCAGCTTGCTTGGATCAATAATTTCATCGACTGTATTCTCAGGCAGACCTGTTCTGCCGAAAACTGCTAGAGATACACTACCGGTCCAATTACCACCGCTCTGAGCTATCCAGCAACCGCGGTGCTTATCTAGAAACGCAGTTGGAGTGCCCGCTTTATTGCCCGCAAGAGCAATATAGTAGTTGAGCAACGAACAATTATCATTCTCTTCCTGGGCCAGCAGGCTCTGTTCGGCCCAGCTGCCGGCGAATGATGCCAACTCGGTACAGTTCTGCCGCACCAGCGTATATTTGGCATCAACATTGGCGCGCCAGGCGCGGGGGACAATCACGGCCAGCATAATCCCCATAATAACCATCACCAACAAAAGCTCAATCAGGGTAAAACCTTGTTCAGTTCCGGTCAGTTTCGATCTTCGCATGAGAATTTCCTTCCCAATAACGTTTGTAACTATATATTTTACCACAGAGAACACAGAACTCACAGAGGAAAACCAGGGTTGCTTTTCTCTGTGGACTCTGTGTTCTCCTGTGAACTTTAAGCGAGCGGGTGATAAAGCCTGATTCGCTTTTTGCCCCTCTTGGCGTTTTGGCGTCTTTGCGGGAGAAAAAAACGGTCTCCCGCCAAGACGTCTATGCCCTTGCAGGGTGCATAGACGCCAGGGGAAAAACCAGGAAAAGCAAGGAAAGCAAGAGAAAAACAATCGAGTCAGCCCCGATGCCTCCCCTCTAGTTCAGACGCGCCATAAAAACGCCGTTACGAAGTCCGGCAAGATTGCCGTCCTGTCCGGCATAAAATGAAGTTGACGGCAGACCGCCAGTCCCTCCGCCGGTTGATCCCGGAGTCGTAGTCGTAGAATCCGTTCCCTGAAATATTAACGCGAAATAAACCATGCCAGTACTTTCACCGGCTCCGGCACAACAGATTGCCCCGGGAACCACATGCCCGGCAGCTGCCGGGTCAGAAGCTGAGACAAAGACACTGGCACCATTAAATGGATTACGGGGAATTTTGCTCGGATCTATTTTTGCCTCAACCGTGCTTTCCGGTGCGGCGGCGGTGCCGTCAATAGTCCGACCATTAGGTGTAATTGGGGCTGAAGGACCAGTCCAGTTACCATCCTGCCTGGCAATCCAGGAACCATAATGCCAACCTGGATTTGCAGCAGAATTATCGGTGTAACCGGTAAGCGTAGCATAATAGTTAAACATAGTACAACCGCAAGTGTTATCCTGGGCCAGCAAACTCTCCTCAGCCCAGTTGCTGGCAAACGCCACCAACTCGGTACAGTTCTGCCTTACCAACGTATATTTGGAATCAACATTGGCGCGCCAGGCGCGAGGCACAATCACGGCCAGCATAATCCCCATAATAACCATCACCAGCAAAAGCTCAATCAGGGTAAAACCTTGTTCAGTTCCGGTTATTTTCGGTTTTCGCATTCAAATTCCCTCCTGTCAGAAGTTTATAAAACTTTTCAGGTAACTATTCAGCCAAATTTTACCCCCCACCTTCTGGAGGGGGCGGGGGTGGTTTTTCGTAAGCGGTTGCGGAAACGATTTCGTTGTTTTTCGGAAGCGAGCGCGAGCCCATTAGTACCTTACAGGTTATTTTCTGCACAAAAAAACAAGATTTAATAATCAGAAAATGTTCTGATAAGAGTACTTATTTGCGCCCAACGGATTGCCCTTGGGGTGCGACCATCGGATTGCCCTTGGGTGCGGGCTGAA
>WFRP01000287.1 GCA_015486505.1 Pseudomonadota bacterium
GCTCAAGAGTAAAATCCTTCACCCCTTTGAAGTTTTTTAACTCCAGCTTTAATAATTTCATACTCTCAATCCTCCATAATCAGGTTAATGTGCCCTTGTTCTTAACAGGTGCGGGAGGGGTTGTCAAGGAATTTTCTGTGAGAAAATAAAAAAAATACGCTTGACAGTGCAGACTGTTTCTGCTAGCCTGTTAATATTAACCATAAAAAAGGAGGGTATATAAATGTGGCGTAAATGGATAAAATATAAAGGAATACAATGGGTTGCGGATAAGTTGGGGCTCCATTATGAGACGGTCAGGGCGTGGGTAAATGACGGGACTGTTCCCGTCGATAAGCATAAATTACAGATGATTAAACTGTCTAAAGGGGAATTTGATATCACAGATTTTTATAAGTAGGGCGGGGAACAGTTATGCCTAGTCCTAAAACCGGGTGGATCAAGATCCATCGGAAAATGCAAGAGTGGGAGTGGTACGACGATTCCGATACCAAGGCCTTATTTCTTCACTTACTTTTGACCGCTAATAGAGAAGATGGCGTTTGGCATGGGATTAAGGTTAAGAGGGGCCAAGTTGTGACAGGTCGAAAAATGTTGGCCGAAATGTTAGGTATTTCCGAGCAAAAGATTAGGACTTGTATAAAAAGGCTAAAATCAACCAACGAAATAACCAGCAAATCAACCAACAAATTTACCATAATAACCTTAATAAATTACGATACTTACCAGAAAAAGGAAAAGGGTAGCAACCAGCAAATCAACCAAGACTCCAACCAACAATCAACCAGCAATCAACCAGCAATCAACCAGCAATCAACCACAAACAAGAAGTTAAAGAAGTTAAAAGAAGTTGAAGAAGTTGAAGAAGTTGAAGAAAATACCCCCCTACCCCCCGCAGGGGGAAAAATCATCTTGCCTAGCTGGATGCCTTCCCATCTATGGGAATCATTTATTGAGGTCAGAAAGACAAAGAATAAAAAAACGGCTGATAAATTTAGTGCTTTAACTCTGATATTGAACAAGCTGGATAAATGGAAAAGCGAGGGGTACGATCCCGTCGATATTTTAGAGACTTCAGTGATGTCTGGATGGAGCGGGGTGTTTAAGCCGAAACAAAAACAAAAACAATATGGCGGCCAAATGGAACAGACCGTAGATGCTTTACAACGATTTGTAGAAAGAGGTGACGGCGATGAACAGAGAGACATTTTCGCGAGGTTTAGCAGTTCTTAGGGGCGCATACCCGCAGAGTAGGGCCGATTTAACAAGCGACAGCACGATTGATGTATGGTTTGCAGTTTTGGGCGATCTTGATGGTGATATGTTTTTGACCGGGATTAAGAAAATTGTTCAAACGCAAAAGTTTATGCCATCCATTGCTGAAATCCGAGAGCAAGTACTTGGAACCACAACAAACAACCTGGAAGCCCAAGCCCTGCAAGCGTGGGCGAAGGTGCAGTATGCCATCCGCAAAGCCGGGTCTTATCGCTCGGTTGTTTTCGACGACCCGGTTATCCATCACGCAATAAGCATTCAAGGCGGCTGGCGGCATCTCTGTAGCGAAATCACCGACGACGAAATGAAATTCTACAGGCCGCAATGGTTGAAAGCGTATCAAGCGTTTGCGAAAAAGCAAACCGAGGGTGCGTTACCGGCTCCGCCGCCGTTAACAGGGATAATAGAGATTGAAAATCAGATCCTTGCCCCTGAGCATATACCTGAGCCGATGATGATAACAGCGGCTAAAATTGATGCAGAGAATAGGGCGCTGAATAAACCGAAGACCCCGGCCTTGCCGGATGGCGAGGGAGTTAATAGGGAAAAGTCGAAAAACAATATGGCATTGGTTATGAGAGTAGCCAGCGGGGAGCTTTCAGCAGGGGAGGCCAACAAACTTTTCACAAAAGAGGTTTTCTAATGGAACCAATAAAATTCAGCGTTCTCGGTAAGCCGGGAGCAAAGGGCAGACCCAGGGCGAGAGTGGCGGGGAAAAAATTCGCGCAGGTCTACACGGACGCAAAAACAAAAGCGGCGGAAGAGAGTTTTTTAGCTCAAGCCTTGCCGTATAGACCTGTTACCCCGCTGGAAGGCCCGTTGAGGGTTGAGTTCATGTTTGTTATGCCGATCCCGAAGAGTAAAAGCAAAGTCTGGAAAGCTCTTGCGCTTTCCGGAGGGATTAGGCCGACGGGAAAACCGGATTGCGACAACCTAGCAAAGTTGGCACTGGATAGCCTGAATGGTGTTTTTTTTGAGGATGATGCGCAGGTGGTAGAGTTGCGGTGTTCGAAGATTTACGGAGAAATAATTAGAACTGACGTGTTTATCGAGGAGGTAACGAAATGATATTAGTCCAATCTAAATTTTTAGAGCGAAACATTGAAATCGTTGAGAAGGTTTTAAGTGGAAAAACTTTAGATTCTGTCGCAACTCAGTTTGATGTGACAAGACAAAGAGTGCGGCAAATAGTGTTTAGCACC
>WFRP01000288.1 GCA_015486505.1 Pseudomonadota bacterium
AAATAGCTGCCAGGGTTTGGAGGTTGACAGTGGATTACAGGCCCAGAATAATCGAGTCCCGGCTGGAGGAGCTTTTTCGTTATTATCCGGTGCTTGCCGTTCTCGGCGCAAGACAGGTCGGAAAATCGACTTTGGTTGAAAATCTTTTTCAGGACAGAGTCGAGACCGTGGTTTTCGATCCGGTTGTCGATATCGGAAATGCGCGACAGGACCCGGACTTTTTTTTGCAGAATCTTGATAAAACGGCTTTTCTCGATGAAATTCAATACGCGCCGGAACTGCTGCCGGCAATCAAAAGGGTAGTTGACCGCAAAAAAAAGAACGGGCTTTACATCCTGAGTGGCTCCCAGAATCTTTCGGTCTTAAAAAATATTGCTGAATCACTGGCCGGACGGGTGGCGATAACAACGCTTTGGCCGATGAGCCGCCGGGAACTGACCGCTGAAACGTCGTCTGGTTTTATCGAAAACTGGCTTCAGGAAGGGGATATTGAACTGCAGGATTGGCGGAGAAAGGGGAGTTACGCAGTCTATCCGCGAATCTGGCGCGGGGGCTATCCCGGGATAATGGATTTTCCGGATCACCTGGTTCCCGGTTACTGGAGTTCCTATTTACAGACCTATATTGAACGTGATGTCAGAACCATTGCCAATATCGGCTCGCTCCAGACTTTCGGTCGTTTTATCGGTCTGCTCGCGGCTTTAAGCGCTCAGGAAATCAACCACAATCAACTGGGTCGGGAGTTGGGAATTGATCGCAAAACCGCTCTGGCCTGGACCGAGATTGCCCAGTCAACTTACCAATGGCTCAGCATCCCGGCCTTTTCCCGAAACCCGATCAAAAAAATTGCCGGTAAGCAGAAGGGTTTCTTTACGGATACCGGATTTATCTGCTTTCTGCAAAAGATTGCCGCGCCGGAGGTAATCGCCAACCATCCTCTGCAGGGACAACTCTTTGAGACCTTTGTCTTTATGGAGATCGTCAAAAATATGCAAAAACTGCCGTTGCTTCCTAATTTATACCATTTTCGCGCCTATTCCGGCGCCGAAGTCGATCTGGTTCTGGAACTTAATGGCAAACTCTATCCGATTGAGATAAAAGCCAAAAGTAACCCCAATCGTAAAGATATCAGGGGCTTTGCCGCATTCCGTGAGTGTTTTCCCAAAGAGAACATTCATGACGGCCTGCTGGTTTGCGCCATAGAGCAGCCCCGAAGATTAAGTGACAACGTTGTCGCTATACCCTGGTGGCTGCTTTAAAAACCCAAAAAAGGGGACAGATTTATTTTTGTAGCTACAAAAAAATTGACATGAAGCGTTAATGTAGTTACAATAAACTGTATGAAGATTGAATATGATTCAGGCAAAAACAACTGGAACATCAAGGAACGTAACCTCTCTTTTGAGCAAGCGGCGGAGCTTGACCGGGAAAAGGCGCAGATCATTGAAGATATACGCCACGATTACCCGGAACAACGATTCGTCGCAATGGCTTACCTGCAGGGGAGGCTGCATGTTATCTGCTTTACGCCTATAGCAGGCGAAATCAGAGTAATCAGTTTCAGGAAAGCCAATTC
Organism: Pseudomonadota bacterium; assembly: GCA_015486505.1. Classification (GTDB taxonomy): domain Bacteria; phylum Desulfobacterota; class Anaeroferrophillalia; order Anaeroferrophillales; family Tharpellaceae; genus Tharpella. The sequence goes on from WFRP01000288.1 coordinate 1,577, forward strand.
CAGAGAGGTAAAAAGCTATGAACAGACAACCCTTGACAAATAAGAACGGAGAGGTCAGGGAGTTAACCCCAAAAGACTTTAAGCATATGCGTCCAATCTCCGAGGTTTTACCGGATGAGCTTCTGTCCGTATTGCCCAAAAGAGGCCGGCCACCAAAGAGCAATCCCAAGAAACAACTTACTATACGGCTCAATAATGAAATTATTGATTTTTTTAAATCCCACGGCAAAGGGTGGCAAACAGAAATCAATAAAGTTCTCCAGAATCACATCGATTCACACCGGCAGCCCGGCTGTGCCGGGCGTGACCCGGAGGCCATCAAATGATGAATACGGCTGGTTCTCACATCACTCAGCTACAGATCCTCAGTCTTAAATTGGCTGTAGCCTTCATAAAAACAGCTGACATCAGGGAGATAAACGCTTCTGCTGCTTTTGCTTGAAAACCGGGATTTGTCAGTAAAACTTGACCACCCTTTTTATCTTTGTTATATATGACTATAGTCGTGACTATGGTTATTGTCTGCTTAAATAATGGACTAAGGGAGGGTTGGAGTTTGAATACCGTATCCAAAGGTGTATTGAAAGCGCAAATGCTGAAGTATTTTCGTCAGGTTGAAGAAACCGGTCAAGAGTTGATTGTTACGGATCATCGGAAACCGGTTTTGAAAATTGTACCGATCAAACAGCCGCTGTTAACCGTGGAGGAGGCTTTCCGCGGCTTGCGCGGGAAAGTTGAATATCTTGAAGATATCAACACCCCCACAACTGATGAATGGGGAGAAATCTGATGCGCCTTCTTGATACTTGCGCACTGCTCTGGTATAGCCTTGACGACAAAAAACTCTCAGCTAAAGCAAAGCTGGAGTGTGAAAAAATTCCTCGAACCGGTGGCTTTGTTTCAGCTATCTCCATTTGGGAGATCGGTATAAAGATCAAAAACGGGAAACTTGATATCGGTACAAATATTGCCGACTATGTTAAGCGGTTACGAAAAATGGGTACCATTAAGATTATTCCGGTTGATGAGAATATCTGGCTGAAAAATCTTGCTCTTGACTGGGATCATCGAGACCCTGCGGATCGAACAATTGTCGCCACGGCAATATTAAAAAATTTGCCAATCATAACCTCAGATAAAATAATTTTAAGCTATTACGACAATATCATCTGGTAAAAAAACAGACAGTTCAGAGCCCGGTCATCATTAATCTTACTGTTTTTCAGTTTTTTCCGTCCCCCCCCGAGGTCTCCGATAACCTGATAAGAGCACTTGTTTGCGACCAACAGCTCCCCTTTTTTCTCGTAAACAGTCGGCCGTAATGGACACCTTATCCTACGGCAAAAAAACCGATATTTTCCCCGGATTCCGAATCTTTGAAAGCCACTTCTCCGGCCCGGTCGGTAAGCATTTCATTCGGGCTTAATTCAACGCCGCTGATTCGGTTTTTACGGACGAGGGTGGCAAAATCAACGGGAGTCAGAGACCTGTATTTTTCCGGTCGAACAGGGGGTTCAGGAAATCGTTGCTCTGCTGGTAAAATTACCGGGAGTCAGAGACCTGTATTTTCCCAGTTTGTCAGCGGCGCTGTGAATCGGAAGTGATCCGGAAAATATGAGCCCCGAGTTTCCGGATAGCCAATTTCTGCGGATCGCCGAGAATCGCCTGCAGGCGTTCAACTTTTTGCCGCAGCGCCGCGAGTGACAGGCCGGGGTAGCGATGACGTTGAAATTCCGGCCGGTATTTGGAATCAGGCTGAAATGATTTGATCTTTTTGGCCAGCCGGCGCCTTGCCGCCTGATAACGTCCCACCGATCGCGCCAAAGATGAGGGCGGAGGTGTATCGGCGGATTCCTGAATAATCTTTTCCAGAACCCCGACAATTCTTAAACTCGCCAACGGCCCGTCCTGTGAAGCGAGATAGCCTGCCATCAATTTCCGCCGTTCTTTGCCGCCGGCGGCTCCGGTTTCTCCGGTCAATATCCGGCTGATTGTTTCCTTAAGCTCGGAAAAATCAAAACACTGGTGGCTTAAGGCGTTAGGCAGCCGGTAAAAACCGTTATCATACTCAGGGTCGCCGCTTGCCTGATAGCTCAATGCCGGAACCTGCATAATATAGGCTTCCACCCCGGTAGTACAGCCATTGTGAATCACCGCTGTGGCGGCCAGCAGCCAGGGAATGACATTGCCCTCGTTGATAACCTTAACCCGCCGGCAGCCGACGGCCAGTTGATGATAAACCGCCGGGTTTTCCACCGGATGGGGCCGGACAATGATCGTCAACTCGGGAAATGCCGATTCCAGGCGGGGAATCAGGTCTTGAAAACTTGCAAACACCGCCTTTTTGTGATCCCGCAGACCCTCGGCAAAATGACGCTCCATCCCCACTGCCGCCCGGCCGTAACGCGGCTTTTCACCCGGTTTTTTTACCGGCTGAAAAAGATTCTGGTCGGGGTAGAAAGCGTTAACAAAGCTAAAATTGGTATTGATGAGCAGAAAATCACCATATTTCTGCCGTAAGGCTTCGGTTGCCGCGGCAAAAAACGGCTGCATCTCCGGCCGCAGCATATCACCCCGGGGATTGCCGGTCAGGTGGATAGGCATCTTTGGCGGCAGAGCAGGGTATTGCCGCCACAATTTGGCATTTTCCTCACCCCAGGCAAACAGGTGGGCGATATGAGTGATCGTTTCCGGGGAAAGCCTCCGGCTGAAATAGGTTGCGGCCGGGGGATGAATCAGGGCCTCTTCATCCCAGCCGGCAATGATATGCCCCAGTTTTCGCATAATTCGAAATATTTTCAGACTGCGGGCGGTCATACTTTTCGCCAGATAGATACTGGGCGGAAAAGCCCCGACGCGAAAACTTATCTCCAGGCGGGAGCCGATAATAACGGAAAATCCCCGCCGCGCGGCAATGCAGGCCAGCAGCAGCTTGGCATCAAGCTCACGGACCTGGTTTTCAACCGGTATAATAAGGGAGCGCTTCATATTAATGTCTCAACTTTCTGAGTTAGATATTTTATCATATATTCGAGCAGTTATGGTTGCCCGCAAAGACGCCAAGAAAACCGAAAAACGGGCAATATTTCTTGAAACCCTTTGCGTCTTTGCGCCTTTGCGGGAGACATTATAAAAATATCATTGCTATAAGGCGGAAAATAAGCTTATAAATCAATGGGTTATATTAAGTCAGAAAGTTGAGTTAATGTGAAATCGGGTATTGTAAAACCGGGAAAATCAGTCGCCCGGTTTGCCCGGGGAAACATCCTGCTGTAACATAAACTCGGCATATTTAAAATCCAGTTCCGTATCAATATTAACCGGCAGATCGTCAATGACCACATAGGAGGTTTTCGTGCCTTTAATACTTTTTTTGTCAACCAGGCATTCCCGGCTGATGGCATAAGCCACCCCGTTACGATGATAGACCGGATTCAGCTGCTGCCGGGCAATGATCGCCGCCCCGGCCGGGTCATAATAATCCAGACGGTCACCGTTGAGAACCAGCTGTTTCAGGGGATGGGCCTTGGAATCGGTTTCACTCACGGTCCAGACCGCGTCATAAGCACCCTCTATAAGGCGGACAACGGTTTTTGTGACCGATTCCGGCCGCCGAAAAGGAGAAGTCGGCTGGAGCATAACCACGACATCATAGCGGCAATGATCCATATCTTCACAAGTCAGCAGGGCATGATTAAGGACATCCCAGTCGGCAATCCGGTCGCCGGAAAGCGTTTCCGGCCGCATAAAGGGAGCTTTAAGCCCGTATTTCACCGCGGCGGCGGCAATCTCAGGGTGATCGGTGGAAACCACAGCCCGATCAACATAGTCAAGTTGCTGCACCACCCGACCCACCAGCCCCACCAGCGGCACCCCGCCCAGGGGCCGCAGATTTTTGAGCTTAACCCCCTTACTGCCCCCCCGGGCCGGAACCACCACCAGGATTTTATAACCATTAAGCATATTAACCTCTAATGCGGGAACTAACTCCCGCAACCCAAACGGCCCTTTTCGGCCCGCAAATAAGTGCTCTTCTCAGAACATTTTCTGACTATTAAATCTTGTTTTTTTGTACAGAAAATAACCTGTAAGGTACTAATGCGGGAACAAATCCCGCAACCCAAACAGGGCTTTTTCGGCCCGCACCCAAGGGCACTTCCGAGGG
>WFRP01000289.1 GCA_015486505.1 Pseudomonadota bacterium
GCGGATTGCCCCTGGGTGCGGGCCGCAAAGGCCCAATTGGGTTGCGGGGATTGTTCCCGCATTAGCATTGCAACTGTTTGAGCGTAAGCGAGTTTTGCAAGGCGGGCGCAGCGAGCTTAAAGGAAAAACATAAATCTTAACGCCTGGCGGAGAAAAACCGCGCCCGACCCCGGATTCGGCTGAATAGTTACTCTATTTTTTGGTTGAACCACAGATGGACACGGATAGACACAGATAAAATTTTAATAATTTAAATTAGTTACAAAACGTTACTTAGAAGCCTATGAGGCGGCCGGATTGGTAGACGGTGGTGGAGAGGATGAAGGCGAAGGCGGTGCTGTAGAGGATTGAGAAGAGCGCCCAGTTCCAGGAGCCGGATTCACGGGCGATACAGACTACGGTAACAAAACAGGGGGCATAAAACATCATAAAAAGCAGCGCGCTGATTGCTGTCAACGGGTTCCAGGCGGCATCGCGCGCGAGACGCCGACCTAATGAAGTTGAAGCTTCGGGATCAACCTCACCCATCGAATAAGCCGTACCCAGGGTGGAAACGACGACCTCTTTGGCGGCAAAGCCGCCTAAAAGAGCTATATTTGTCCGCCACTCAAAACCGCTGAGCCAGGTGACTTTCTCCATAGCGATACCGATCTTCCCCGCTACTGAATTGCGTAACCTGAGCGCCTGCTGACGGTTATCGATTTCAACCAGACGCAATTTAAGCGCCGCCCGGTCTTTATCACTTTGGCCCGTTACCTGAGTTACTTGGGCCCGTTCGGCCGCGAACCCGGCCTTTTGCTCAGGGCTGAGACCGGGATAGGTCATCATCGCCCAGAGGACAATCGAAATCATAAGAATTACGGTGCCGGCTTTTTTGATATATTGCCAGGTGCGCTCCCAGGTGTGAATCATCAGGCCGTTAAACGTGGGAAACCGGTAAGGCGGCAGCTCCATCACAAACGGAGTCGGGGCCCCGCGCAAGACGGTCAGACGCAGAATTTTAGCGGCAACCAGAGCCACCACCCAGCTTAAGAGGGTAAAGGAAAACATATAAAGCGCCTGATGCTCGGCAAAGAAGGCGCCGATCAGCAGGGCTAAAATCGGCAGTTTGGCGCCGCAGTTCATAAAGGGCACCGTCAGCAGGGTGGCCATTCGCTCCTTCGGGGAGCGCAGGGTCCGGGTCGCCATAACTCCGGGCACGGCGCAGCCGCCGGCAATCCCGCCGGAAACAATGAAAGCCATTACCGAACTGCCGTGCAGACCAAAAATCCGGAAGATGCGATCCATCATAAAGGCCACCCGGGCGAGATAACCGGAATCTTCCAGAATCGCGATACAGAAAAACATCAGCATTATCAGAGGAACAAACCCCATAACCCCGCCGACGCCGTCAATAACTCCGGAAATCAGCATCGATTTCAAAGGCCCGTCCGCCAGTAAAGCGTCAACCAGGCCGGAAAGCCGGCTGAAAACCGCTTCAATCCCGGCCAGGGGCAACTCGCTTAAAGAGAAGGTAATCTGATAGATTGAGAAGAGAATTACCAGCATAATCAAGGGGCCGGCAAAACGATGGGTCAGCACTTTATCGATTTTATCGGAGGTATAGAGCCGGTTTTTATCGTAATGGTGGGTTATAATGCCGCTTTTCAAAATCCCCTTGATAAAACCATAGCGATGATCGGCAATTACAGCTTCGGGATAGGTATCGCAGGTTTTAAGCAGATGATCGGCCACTTTTTCCGCTTCAAGCCGCAGCCGTTCTCCCAACTCCGGATCGGCGGCAGCAACTTCCCGGATAAGAACTTCATCATTTTCAACAATCTTGACCGCAATCCAGCGCGAAGGATATTTACCATTTAAGAGAGCCTTTTCCCGAATCATCTCCGTCATCAGTAAAAGCGTCTGATCGATATCTTCGCCGTAGGAAATTTTAACTTTAGCCGGGTCCGGCGGCGCGATCCGCCCCGCCGCCATCTCCTGAACAATCGCCATCAGAGCATCAAGCCCCTGCCCGCTGCGGGCGACAATCGGCAACACCGGCACCCCGAGCAGGGCGGAGAGTTTTTCAACCTTGATATCGATGCCGCGATCTTTGGCGACATCGACCATATTCAAAGCGACAACCAGGGGGATTTTAAGTTCAAGAAGTTGACTGGTAAGATAGAGATTACGTTCGAGATTAGCGGCATCAACTATATTAACCACCACCGCCGGTTTCTCATTGGCGATAAAATCCCGGGCGACTACCTCTTCCTCGGAATACGCGGTCAGGGAATAGGTGCCCGGCAAGTCAATTATGACCGCCTCGAAACCATCCTTGCGATACTCCCCCGCTTTGCGCTCGACCGTAACTCCAGGATAGTTGCCGACGTGCTGCCGCGCCCCGGTCAAGGAATTGAACAGCGTCGTTTTCCCGGCATTGGGATTACCGGTCAGGGCCAGGATGACTACTTTATTCATCAACCTCGACCTCAATAAAATCAGCCTCATTGTTACGCAAAGTCAAGGTATTGCCGCGAATCCGCAGAGCGACCGGGTCGTTCAGCGGCGCCCGGCCCTGAATCATAATCTCAGTTCCCGGCACCAGCCCCATATCGCGAATCCGGCGGCCCAAATCACCGGCCACTTTAACCGCGATAATCGTCCCCTGCTGGTTTTTCGCCATTTTGCGTAGAGAAATTTTCTTCATATAGATTTTATTTTTGCGCGCCCGGACAAGTAGTGTCAGATAATTAGTGTCAACTAACTATGGTGATAAAAAAAACCCTCTACGATATAAAATCAAGTCAGATCGCAAAGGGTAAATTGTATTTATTTAAGGGGGCTTATCTCTCCAGGAGGCTGTCCGAGAACGTCTTTTTTCCCCAGATCTGCGTTATTTTTTAAAAATAATGCTCGAAATACTAGGTGTATGTCTGTGCTTATTGTTAAAAAATGCCTTGCTCTGAGAAAAAAATCCTATCCTAGCACAGCCTCCCAGGAGGCTGTCCGAGAACGTCTTTTTTCCCCAGATCTGCGTTATTTTTTAAAAATAATGCTCGAAATACTAGGTGTATGGCTGTGCTTATTGTTAAAAAAATGCCTTGCTCTGAGAAAAAATCCTACCCTAGCACAGCCTCTTAGGCCGCTTTAACCAGAATCTTCTCCGCGGCCCCTTCGCCCAGACTCACGGTGGAGCCGTTGAGCCGTACCAGGCAGCGGCTATGGTCAGCGGCACAGACGAGTTCAACCTCCTGGCCGGGGAAAATCCCCATCGCCGCCAGGCGTCCGCAAACCCCGCGACCGCCGTCAACCCGGCAAATCTGCAGCCGGCGGCCACAACCGGCTTCCGCCAGAGGCAGCACGCCGTCAAGCCGCATTTTCCGGTTACAGCCACAGCCGCCGTCGCCTCGGCGACAACCGCGATTTCTAAATCCTGCTCCAGACATCCATCATCCCCAAAAGTTTCTGAACAAATTATTTCACGCCCTGAGAAATCTTTCCCAAAACGGGCAACCCATTCAAAAAAAGTCTCCGGAACATCTAAGTTCAAGTTGACTACTGAGGTTAGCCTTAACAAACTTTTATGGCCAAGTCAATAGAATTGTTGACAGCCTTGATGGGAATATCAATTTAGCGACAGAATTTACTGCCGCCTACTTGGTGTATTTAGTAACAATCTGCACCAGATGTCCGGCCACCGGCGGAACTTCCTTGATCCGGGGACTGCCGGCAAAAATCTCACCCGCGGTCAAGCCGCTTGAGGAATAGAATTGATCGGTCGCGTTGTAATCAATCGACAAAATCGAACCTTCAAGCGAAACCCCGGCAAAAAGACCGCGCGCCCGCGAATAAGTATAAACCTCGGCATCAAGCCTGATATCGGTTCCGGCCGACATACTGCGCCCGACCGGACCGGCGGCGGCGGCGGCATCCGCCCCTAAAGTAAATTTACCCCGGGCCAGACGATTAACACTCTGGCGATTCTTGAAAACCATAATCGCGTCTATCGACTGCACCCCGGCCTGAAACCCGAAACTGCCGCCGGCCAGCGTGATAAATACCGGGTCAGACCAGCTGCCGTCCGGTTTTCTCGCCATAACCACCCCCCAGCCATAGCGGCCGCCGGCGATAAAACCGGCCTTGATAATCCCGGGGATAATCGCAATCGCCTGCGCATTCCGCAACAGGGCCGGCGGAGCCGCGTTCTCCGGTATCTTGACAAACTGCCGGATCACATCAGCGCAAACCTCGACTTTAACAACCTCTTTCCCTTTATCGGCAAAAACCAAAGTCGAGGGCAACAAAAACAGCAGACAGAACAGGAAGACAACCATTTTTTTACAACGCATAACTAATTTCTCCTTAAAATTTTAGACCACATAAATCCCCCGGCAAGTTACAGCGTTTCCACTATCCAAGTCAAGCGCAAAGTAATTCATATCATACCATTTTTCAGCAAAAAATAATTCCGGCCTGACAACCGCAAGCTGGACGCTCTGATTTCTATTGACAATATCCGGGTTTATGTCTTAGTCTGAGGCGCGTATCCCGAAACAGAATCAAAACAAAGTCAATCCCGGCCGGAGAAATGAATGAAACCCGCGCTAAAAAAGCAGGATCTTTACTATAATGTCAGCCGTGACGATATCGAGCGCCTGGCTTGTGGCCGGCATCATAACCCGCACGCGATCCTCGGCTCACATCAGCTTGATAACGAAAGCTGGATAATTCGGGCCTGGCATCCGCAGGCCGTCAGGGCCAAGTTCCGGCAGCCGGGGCAGAGTAGTTTAAGTTCAATGAGCGTGATTGATGAACGCGGTCTTTTCGCGGCCGCCATCGCCGACCCAGTTCCCGGCAGCGTGTTGATTTTCTATTTCGCAGATGGCAGTAGCTGGGAAACCGCCGATCCCTACTCTTTCACTCCCAGCCTGGGCGAACTTGACCTCCATTTAATCCGGGAGGGCCGCCATCAGCGACTTTTCAATCATCTCGGGGCAATCTGCCGAAATCATGAGGGCGTTGCCGGGGTCGGTTTCAGTCTCTGGGCCCCGAATGCCGAGCGGGTCAGCCTGGTCGGTGATTTTAACCTGTGGGACGGCTTACGCACGCCGATGCGCTCGCTGGGTGAATCCGGCATCTGGGAAATTTTTATTCCGGGAATGGCCACAGGCGCCGTCTACAAATATGAAATCCGGACAAAATCCGGCGCTCTGCGCATAAAAACCGACCCTCTGGCTTTCAGTATGGAGTTGCGGCCGCAGACCGCGGCAATTGTTTTCGATCAAAATAATTTCAACTGGAATGATAAGGAATGGGAAAAACAGCGCGCGGCCCGGCAGGCGGAAGATGCTCCGCTGGCAGCCTACGAAGTCCATCTCGGTTCCTGGAAACGCCGCCCCGAAGAGAACAACCGGGTTTTAACCTACCGTGAACTGGCGCCGCAACTGGTCGAGCATGTCAAAAAGCTGGGCTTTACCCATATCGAACTTATGCCGATCAGCGAATATCCGCTCGATGATTCCTGGGGCTATCAGGTCAGCGGCTATTACGCGCCGACCAGACGCTACGGCAGCCCGGATGATTTCAAGTTTTTCGTCGATTATTGTCACCAGCATAAAATCGGGGTGATTCTGGATTGGGTGCCGGCTCATTTCCCCAAAGATGATTTCGGCCTGCGCCTTTTTGACGGCACCGCGCTCTATGAGCACGCCGACCCGCGTTTAGGCGAGCATCCCGACTGGGGCACGCTGATTTTCAACTTCAACCGGCCCGAGGTCGCAAACTTCCTGTCCGCCAACGCTTATTACTGGTTTGAAACCTACCACATCGACGGCCTCAGAGTCGATGCCGTGGCCTCAATGCTCTATCTTGATTACAGCCGCAAGGAAGGCGAATGGCTCCCCAACCACCTCGGCGGCCGCGAAAATCTGGAAGCCATAACCTTTCTGAAAGAACTTAACCGTAATATCAACAAACTCTACCCCCACCGCCTGATGATTGCCGAAGAATCAACCAGCTGGCCCGGAGTCAGCCGGCCAACGGAATTCGGCGGCCTGGGCTTTCGCTATAAATGGAATATGGGCTGGATGAATGACACCTTAAATTATTTCGCCATTGATCCGCTCTACCGCTGTCACCATCACAACCAGATTACCTTCTCACTGGTTTACGCTTTCAGTGAACACTTTCTCCTGCCCTTCTCCCATGATGAAGTCGTCCACGGCAAGGGCTCGCTGCTTGATAAAATGCCCGGCGACAACTGGCAGAAGTTCGCCAATCTCAGGCTTTTATTAAGCTATCAATTTACTCATCCGGGCAAGAAACTGCTCTTTATGGGCAACGAACTGGCCCCGGAAAATGAGTGGAATTTCGCCGCCAGTCTCGACTGGCACCTGCTCGATGAGGACCCCTTACGGCAAAAATTCTTTAATTTCGTCTGTGACCTTATCCATCTCTACCGCAGATTACCGGCGCTCTGGCAGCAAGACGATGACGAGGAAGGCTTCGCCTGGATCGATTGCCATGATTATAAAAATTCGATTTTGATTTACCAGAGACGGGGGCGAAATGAAGCTGACACAATCATCTGCGTTCTCAATCTGACGCCCCTTACCCACCACCGCTATCGCATCGGCCTGCCGCAGGCCGGTGATTACCGGGAGTTGTTTAATTCCGATGCCGAAATCTACGGCGGCAGCAATCAGGGAAATTTCGGGAAAATAAGCGGGGGCAATATCCCGTTTCACGGCCTGAGAGCCTCGGCTGAAATCACCCTGCCACCTCTGGGGGCGCTGGTTTTGCAGATTTAATCGTCTAAAACCTCGTACTCGGCATATTCGATGTCGCTTTTGGGATTGGGACCGTACTGATTACTGCCGGGTTCGCTGTCCTGAGCGAAGAAATAGAGCAGAACCAGGGCCCCGAGAATTGGAATCAGGCCCAGGAGCAGCCATAAACCGCTGCGGCCGGTATCATGCAGCCTGCGGAATGAGACTCCAAGGCCGGGAAGAAAAACAGCGAGGCCGTAAATGGTCTCAAGCGCCCCGAAACTCAACGCCGCGAGTACCAGTGAAATAATAAAATTCACCAACATAAACATCCAGTATTCCTGCCGCCGGGCCCGACCCTCAAAAACCATATATTTCTGTAAAACCGCAAAATACCATTTCATTATAAATCTCCATTGCCGTTCTTAAAAATTAATTTTCTTTGTAACTATTCAGCCGAATCCGGGGTCGGGCGCGGTTTTTCTCCGCCAGGCGTTAAGATTTCTGTTTTTCCTTACGCGCGCTGCGCCCGCCTTGCAAAACTCGCTTACGCTCAAACAGTTGCAATGCTAATGCGGGAACAGATCCCGCA
>WFRP01000290.1 GCA_015486505.1 Pseudomonadota bacterium
AAAATAACCTGTAAGGTACTAATGCGGGAACAAACCCGCAACCCAAACAGGGCCTTGCGGCCCGCAAATAAGTGCTCTTATCAGAACATTTTCTTGTTTTAAAACAAGAAAATAACCTGTAAGGCACTAATGCGGGAACAAATCCCGCAACCCAAACGGAGCCTTGCGGCCCGCAAATAAGTACTCTTATCAGAACATTTTCTGACTATTAAATCTTGTTTTTTGGTGCAGAAAATAACCTGTAAGGTACTAAATCTGGAAAAGGAGGCTTGAAAACATGAAAAGACGTGATGTTCTGAAAAAAGTCGGTGTCGGTGCGGTTGGACTTGGGGCCGCCGGAATGGCTCTGAAGCCGCGTAAAGCCCGGGCCAAAAAGGTTTATAACTGGAAGATGGTTACCACCTGGCCGCCGCATTTCCCGGTTTTGGGCGAAGCGGCCGACAAGACCGCGGAATGGATTAAGGAGATGAGTGACGGCCGTCTCAATATTACTGTCTACGGCGGGGGCGAACTGGTACCGCCGCTGCAGGTTTTTGACGCGGTAAGTTCGGGTACAGTGGAGATGGGGCACGGCGCCGCTTACTATTGGGCCGGTAAACATCCCGCGACCCAGTTTTTCGCGGCAGTGCCTTTCGGACTCAATGCCCAGGGTATGAACGCCTGGCTGATGGCCGGCGGCGGACAGGAACTTTGGGATGAACTCTATGCCCGGTTCAACCTGAAAGCCTGGCCCGCCGGTAATACCGGGGTGCAGATGGGCGGCTGGTTTAATAAAGAGATTAAAACCATTGATGACCTTAAAGGTTTGAAGATGCGGATTCCGGGCTTGGGCGGCAAGGTTCTGAAAAAAGCCGGCGGGAACGCGATTCTGGTGGCCGGGGGCGAGATCTTTACCAACCTTGATCGCGGTGTTATCGACGCGACCGAATGGGTCGGCCCCTATCATGACAGCAAAATGGGTTTTTATAAAGCCGCCAAATATTACTATTCGCCGGGTTGGCATGAGCCGGGAACTACCCTTGAGTGTATGGTTAACAAGAAAAAATATGAGGCCCTGCCCAAAGATCTGCAGGCGATCATTGATACCGCCTGCGCTAAATCGAATATGTGGTCGTTGTGCCAGTTTGAAGCCAAGAATGAAAAATATCTGGTTGAATTGGTTGAAAAACACCATGTCAAACTGCGGACCTTCCCGGACCCGGTTCTGGCCCAGCTCAAAAAATACAGCAAGGAACTGCTGGATGAGCTTTCGGCGAAAGATCCTTTTACGAAGAAGGTTTGTGATTCATATCGGGCTTTCCAGAAGACTTATGAGGCCTGGAATGCTATTTCCGAAGAGAGTTATGCCAAACTGAAACATCTCTAGAGAATGGTTTTGCCGATTACAACCGGAGATTGAGAATAAAAAGGCCGTTCCGATTAATTTCGGAACGGCCTTTTTCAGGTTTTGTTTACAATATCCGCATCAATTACCCATAACAACCCGCGGCAGCCAGGTTACAACTTCGGGGGCCAGGCATAAAATTGCCATGGCCGTAACCTGAATGATAACGAAGGGAATTATGCCTTTGTAGATATCAATGGTTTCCACCCCTTCAGGAGCAACCCCTTTAAGATAGAACAGGGAGAAGCCGAACGGCGGCGTCAGGAAAGAGGTTTGCAGGTTGACGGCGATTAAAACCGCGAGCCAGAGCGGTTCGATACCGAGTCTGACCATGATCGGTGCCAGAATCGGGACGAAGATGAAGACAATTTCAAAAAAATCGAGAAAGAAACCGGCAATAAAAATAACTCCCATAAATATCGAGAGAATTCCCCATTTGCCGTAAGGCAGCCCGGTAATTAATTCCTGAACCACTCTGTCGCCGCCCAGCCCTCTGAAGACCAGCCCTAAGGTCGTGGCCCCGATCAGGATGATGAAAACCATACAGGTAAGTTTGGTGGTGCTGGTCATAACCTCCATGGCGGTTTCCAGGTTGAATCTGCGCTTGGCTATGGTCAGGAAGGTGGCGCCGACCGCGCCCAGGGCGGCAGCCTCGGTGGGCGAGGCAATCCCGGCGAAAATGGTTCCTAAAACCGCGCAGATAAGAAAAAGCGGCGGGATTAGTGAGGTTAAAACCATTTTCCGCATTTCGCTTTTGCTGATTGCGGCAAGTTCTTCCGCTGGAATCTGCGGGGCCGATTCCGGTTTGACGAAGGCCATGATTGAGATGTAGATGATATAGAGAAAAACCAGAATGAGTCCGGGAATCAGGGCGCCGACAAAGAGATCGCCGATCGGAACACTCATAATATCGCCGAGCAGAACCAGAACGATACTGGGCGGGATAATCTGGCCCAAAGTGCCGGAAGCCGCGACCGTGCCGGTCGCCAGGGTTTTAGAATAACCCCGTTTAATCATGGTCGGCAGTGACAAAAGTCCCATAGTCACGACCGTCGCCCCGACGATGCCGGTTGAAGCGCCGAGCAGGGCGCCGACAACTACCACCGAGATCGCCAGCCCGCCGCGAATTTTAGCAAAGACCAGAGCCATGGTTTCCAGAAGTTCTTCCGCCAGTCCCGAACGTTCGAGCATAACCCCCATATAGATAAAGAGCGGTACCGCGAGCAGGACAAAGTTCGACATCGTTCCCCAGATGCGTAAAGGAAGCAATCCGAAAAAATCGGGGCCGAAACCGATGAGGCCGAAAAACATCGCCGTCCCGCCGATGGTAAAAGCCACCGGATAACCGACCAGCAACAGGAGAAAGACGGTGCAGAACATAATCAAAGCCAAGTGAGTAGAGAAAAAATCCATCATTGGCTCACCTCGTTCTCTTTACCGATAATGACCAGAAAGTTTTTGATTGCCTGGGATATGCCCTGGAGAATCAGCAGAACAAACCCGGCCGGGATCATCATTTTCAAGATATAGCGGCCGGGCAGGCCGCCGGGGTCGGGCGAGACTTCGCGGACAGCCCAGGAACTTTCGATAAAATTTCTGGTTGAGTAGATGACCATAATCGAGAATGGAATCAGAAAGATAAACGTGCCGAGAAAATCGACCCAGGCTTTCTGTTTGGTGCTTAGTTTGGTGTAGAAGATATCGACCCGGACATGGGCGTCTTTTTTCAGGGAATAGGCGGCGCCAATCAGAAAAACCACGGCAAAAATGTGCCATTCCATCTCCTGAACCGCAATATTTCCTTTCTTGAAACCGTAGCGCATTATGACATCATAAACTACGGTAATAACCATAAGCGATGTTAGCCAGGCCGCGAACAAGCCGGTGTATTCATTGATGGTATCAATAAATTGAGATACTTTTTTGAGAAAATTCACGATATTATCCTTGATTTATAATAGTTAAACTGATTGACTGTATGAGTTTGCATACTTAGAAGCATCCCAGACCGCTATCGCGGCCACATATATACAAGTAACGTGAGCGGAACTAAATCTTAGTTAATCTGCGTTCATCTGTGGTTTCTATTTTGTAACTATTCAGCCAAATTTTACCCCCCTACCTTCTGGAGGGGGCGGGGGTGGTTTTTCGTAAGCGGTTGCGGAAACGATTTCGTTGTTTTTCGGAAGCGAGCGGGAGCCCATTAGTACCTTACAGGTTATTTTCTTGTTTTTTTCGACAGCTTTTTTCAACTGTAAAAACAAGAAAAT
>WFRP01000291.1 GCA_015486505.1 Pseudomonadota bacterium
AGTGAGAGCCTGGAAAATATCTTTGCCCAGTTGACACAGGAGGTGAGTTGATGAGTGCCGCGCTGACCGTTTTTAAAAAAGAACTTAAAGGTTTTTTCTTTTCCCCGATTGCCTATATTGTGATTACAATGTTTCTGCTGCTTTCGGGCTGGTTTTTCTTTTCCACCTTCTTTCTCTATAATCAGGCGGATATGCGCAGCTTTTTCACGCAGCTGCCGCTGATTTTTACGTTTATTATTCCGGCGGTGACGATGCGGCTCTTTTCGGAAGAGCTTAATACCGGCTCATTTGAACTGCTGGCGACGCTGCCGGTCTCCGGCCGCGGCATTGTCATCGGTAAATTTCTTGCCGCGCTGGCTTTTATCGCCCTGATGCTGCTCCCGACCTTAGCCTACGTTTTCAGTGTCTCCATGCTGGGGGATCTGGACTTGGGCCCGGTTATCGGCGGCTACTGCGGGGCTTTGCTTTTAGCCGGAGCTTATACCGGAATCGGCCTTTTAGCCTCATCGATAACCCGCAACCAGATCATCGCGTTTATTATCGGGATGGCGTTCTGTCTCGTCCTGACCATTTTTGACCGGATGCTCTTTTTCGTGCCTGAAAGTATGCTGGCGGTGGTTGCTTATTTAAGTTCGACCGCCCATTTTCAGAATATCGCCCGGGGAATCATCGACACCCGGGATCTGATCTATTTTTTAAGTGTAATCTTTCTCGCTCTTTATGGCACGGCTTTCGTGCTGCAAGAGAAAAAATAGGAGTTTTGCCGTGAAGACTGATAATCGTGTTGAGAAAAGCGGCCTCTTTGGCCGCTATGGTAAACTGGTTTTATATATTGTGGTTGTGGTTATGATTAACCTGGTCGGGATTACGCTTTTTACCCGTTTCGACCTGACCGCCAACCGTCTTTATTCCCTCTCTCCGGTAAGTAAAACGGTGGTTTCCACCCTTTCCGAGCCCTTGACCCTGAAAATCTTCTTTTCAGCCAATCTGCCGGCGCCCTATAACGGGGTCGAGCGTTATGTGCACGATTTGCTGCAGGAGTACGCTCTGGCCGGTAATCACTATTTCAACTACCAGTTTTTTGATCCCTCAGGGGATGAAGCCGGTGCGGCTCAGGCCCAGAAAATGGCCGCAAGTTACGGTGTTATGCCGGTGCAGATCCGGGCTATCGAGCAGGATGAGGTCAAGTTTCAGAAAGCCTATATGGGGATGGTGCTGATTCACGGTGATCTGGTCGAAACCATTCCGGCAATAACCACGACTGAAGGCCTTGAATATAAACTGACGACCGCGATCAAGCGGATGAATAACAAGATCAGCCGGCTGCTGGCGCTGAAAGAGAAGGTCAAGGTGAATCTTTTTCTCTCGTCGGCGCTGGAAACTATCGGCCCCTATATGAATCTTAAAGATATAAATCTTCTGCCCGGGGCGGTTACGGAACTGGCGAAAAACTTGAATGAGCAGCTTTATAACCAGATCGAATTTAACTTCTACGATCCGAGTAAAGATAAGGCGGCCGCCGCCAAAGCTCAGGCCGACAAGATTATGGAGCTTAGGTGGAAGCCGTTCAAGAATCAGCTGGGGGTTACGGTTCCCGGTGATCACGGTTATGCCGGTATGACCGTGGAATTTGCCGGCAAACGGGAAGACATTGATATTATTTCGGTGGTTAACGTGCCGATTTTCGGGCAGCAGTATGTGCTGACCCCGATCGCCGATCTTAAACGGATTATTAACTCGGTAATTGAAGATGTTATCGGGATTAATGAAGAAATCGGTTATTTGAGTGGTCACGGAACCCTGCCGCTGATGGCGGCCCGGCCGCTGCCGGGGCAGCCCCAGGCCGACAGCGCCTCGCATTTTTACGGCCTGCTGAGTAAAGAATACGCGCCGAAAATGGTGACCCTTGATAAAATAAGTTCGCTGGCGGGGATTAAAACCCTGATAATCGCCCGGCCGACGGAAAAATTTACCGATTACGAACTCTATCTTCTCGACCAGTTTCTCCTGCAGGGCAATAATCTGGCGCTTTTCTATGATCCCTTCAAAGAGCAGATGCCGCAGCAGAATATGATGATGATGGGGATGGGGCCGACTTATACTCCGATAGCTACCGGCCTTGAAAAGCTGCTGGCCCACTACGGGGTTGATGTCCATCCCGCTTATGTTATGGACGAGGAGTGTTATAAACAGCAGCTGCCGCGGCAGCAGGGCGGAGGCGAGCGGGCTTTATACTTCGCGCCGCTGATCAAAAATGGGAATATCAACAAGGATTATCCGTTTATCAAAAACATTAAAGGCCTGGTTATGATCAAAGCGGCGCCGTTGACGCCGGATGCGAAAACCCTGGCCGCCAACGGGATCAAGGCGGTGGAACTTTTCTCGTCATCAAGCCGTTCCTGGCTGATGAAAAATCGGATCGATCTTAATCCGATGCTGCTGCGGCCGCCGACTGATAAAAAAGAGTTCGCGAAATCGGCCCTGGCCTATCTTCTCGAAGGCTCTTTCACGAGCTATTTCAAAGGTAAACCGCTGCCGGAGAAACCGGCTGCGGAAACGGCGGATAAAGCCGATGCCGCCCAAGTCAAGGAAGATAAACTTGCCGACGGCAAGAAAGGCAAGGACGTAAAGAAAGGGGAGGTTCTGGCGGCGCTCGCGAAAGCGGGGGCGCTTTCCAGCAGCGGCAACCGGCTTGATAAAGGTAAGCCGGGGCGTCTGCTGGTGGTGGGCTCGGCCGATATTTTACGCAATAACATCATTGATGAGGAAGGCAGCACCCCCAACGCCCAGCTTTTAATGAATATGGTTGATTATCTCAATGGCCGGCAGGATCTCGCCGTTCTGCGCAGCAAAACCCAGCGTTTTAACCCGCTGGTTGAGGTCGCGCCCGAGAGCCGGAGTCTGATCAAAGGGTTAAATCTGGTCGGCCTGCCGCTGCTGGTGATTTTCATCGGCCTGCTGGCCTGGTTCCGCCGCAGTGCCCGTCGGCGTAAATTGAAGAGAATGTTTTCGTAAAGATATTGTAACTATTCAGCCAAATTTTACCCCCACATTCTGGAGGGGGCGGGGGTGGTTTTTTCGTAAGCGGTTGCGGAAACGATTTCGTTGTTTTTTCCAGCGAGCGGGAGCCCATCAGCATTGCAACTGTTTGAGCGTAAGCGAGTTTTGCAGGGCGGGCGCAGCGCGCGTAAGGAAAAACAGAAATCTTAACGCCTGGCGGAGAAAAACCGCGCCCGACCCCGGATTCGGTTGCATAGTTACAAGATATTTTCATAAAAGGTTGAGGTTATAGATTATGAAAAAAGAGTATTTGTTACTGATGGTGGCAATTATAGGCCTGGCGGCGCTGCTGGTCTACCAGAAAAAGGGCCGGACCAATTATCAGCTGCCGAAATTGACGAAAATCAACGATTCGGTTGACCGGGTGGTTCTGGAAAAGGCTGACAACAAAGTTGAACTGCGCCAGGTTGACGGCAGTTGGGTGGTGGGGCCGAAGTCCTATCGGGCCGATAACGCCCGGGCGGCACAGATTGTCGATGAAGTCCGCAATCTGCAACTGGTCGCGTTGATCTCAGAAAAAGAGAACTATCCGCTTTATGAATTAAGTGTCAAAAAACGCTTAACGGTTAAACTTTTTCACGGCAAGACCCTGCTGCGTGAAGTTATGGTCGGGAAGAACAGCGCCTCCTTACGCCAGACCTATGTGATGCTTAAAGGTGACCATAATGTCTATCAGGCTTTGGGGAATCTGAAGAGCAACCTGTTTTTCACTGTTTCCGACTTGCGCGATAAGGAAGTCTTGAAACTGACGCCGCAAGCGCGGGAGAAAATCGATAAAATAACCCTTGAACGGCTTAAGGACGGAAAAAAAGAGCGCCTGGAAATGGTTAAGCTGATGTCGAAGCCGGAGGTGAAACCGGATAAAAAACCGGAGGCGGCCGATAAAAACGGCGCCAAAGCGGCTTCTGTGGCTAAAGCGGCTTCGGGGGCCAAAGCTGAGGCCAAAGCAACTTCAGCGGCCAAAGCTAAAAAAACTGCGGCCGCAACCACCGTAACCGGCTGGCAGTTAAAAGACGGCCGCCCGGTCTCGGCCACCGCGGTTTCGAGTCTGCTCAATTCTATGAGCAACCTGAAATGTAAGAACTATCTTGAGAATTTAAGTCCCGACAAATTCAAGCAGCCGGTTTACCGGGTTACCGTTAACGGCGCCGGAATCGAAAGATCAATCGCGTTTCTGAATGTTGACGGTAGTGAATATAAGGCGCTTTCATCATCGGCAAAGCAGCCTTTTCTGCTGCCTTCCTGGCAGGCGCAGAAGCTGGTCAAGGATTTTGCCGAGTACACCGGTGCCCCTGAACCGGCGGCCGCCGAGAAAAAGTGATTTTAACTTTTGCGTAATCGGAATAGTCGCTGGTTGATCATTAAAGCCCGGATTGTGCAGGGGCTCTGTACCGGGCGGGCAATTATTGTCGGCCTGGTCGGGCTCCTGCTGCTGGGCGGGATTTTTCTGCTGCCCGTTTTCAAGTCGGAGAAACTGGTGCCGCAGCTTGTTGGTGAGAGCTGTCCGTTGGCGTCGGCACCTGATTCGACTTGGACCTGCGCCTGGCAGAACTCTTTTATCCCCACCGAATATCCTGGCCTGTTTCCGAAAAATTTCTTTTCGTCTCTGCCGTTTTCAGCCGTTTTGACCGATGTTGCGGTGGCCGGGCACAAACTTAAGGTTTATACAACCTTTGATGAAAAGCTGCAGACTGAATTGATTAAGCTGCTGCACCGTTATCATCCGCTGCTTGGGGCCGGGGTTTTGTTTGAGCTTGAGAGCGGGACGGTTGCGGTGATGGCGGACTATCATCATAATGGTGAAAGTGGCGATGCCGCGGCCGAAAAATGTGATAATCTCTGTCTTTTTTCGGGCTTTCCGGCGGCGTCGCTTTTTAAGATTGTGACCGCTTACGGGGTTCTGGATAAACAGAAAATTTCCCGAAAAACCTGCTATCCGGTTGTCGGCCGCCATCATACTCTCTATAAATATCAACTCGGGTTAGCTAAATCCCGCTACCGTTATCGACCGGAACATATCTCTTTTGAAAAAGCTTTCGCGCGCAGTATAAACCCGGTTTTCGGTAAATTCGGGATCGATTATTTCTCCCCTGATGAACTGTTGGGGCTGGCGGAATCCTTTGCCTTTAACAACCCGTTATCGTTTGATCTGCCGGTAGCGGAAAGCCGGGTCAAATTGCCTGAGACCCCGTTTCAGCAGGCCGAAACCAGCTGCGGCTTCATTAACACAACAACCCTTTCCCCTTTGCACGCGGCCCTTATCGTCGGCGCTCCGCTGGTACCCGGTAAACTGCCGCAACCCTATTTAATAAGGCGAATTGTCGACGAAAACGGGGCCGAAATTTTTTATCACCAACCCGCGAAATGTAATTTTCAGCTGCACGATAAGAGTGCCTGCCGGGAGCTGACGGCGATGATGCGGGCCACCGTAAGATACGGTACGGCCCGTAAATCTTTCCGCGATGTCCGGCGGCGTCGGGCTTTCCGGAAACTAGAAGTCGGGGGGAAAACCGGCAGCCTCGATATGCCGGAAAGCGGCCATCGCTGTGAATGGTTTGCCGGTTTCGGCAGAAATCCAAAAACCGGCAAAATGGTAGCGGTTGCCGTGGTTTTGGTGCACGGTGAAAAACGTACTATAAGTTCCGGTTATATCGCTTCCGAGTTGCTCGCCGGTGCTTTACTCAAGTAGCGGGATTGAAAATGGCAATACAAAAATTGAAAATGAAACATCCTTTGTGGGTGATGGGTAAGCCCTTTTATGACCTGAAAAGTTATTATATGAATAATTTTTCCGACCGGGTTTATAAAATCCAGATTGATGCCGGTTTTACCTGTCCGAATCGCGACGGCAGCCGTGGAACCGAAGGCTGCTGTTATTGCGACGGCCGCGGCTCCAGACTGCGGCAGCAGGGGCCGCTGCCTTCGGTGACGGAACAACTGGAAACCGGTAAAGCCCTCTATCGGCGTCTGCGCAAGGCAACTAAATTTGTCGCCTATTTTCAGACCTTTACCAATACCTATGCCGGTATTAATCGTTTGCGTGAGCTTTATGAAGAGGCGCTTGCGGTTGCAGATATCGTCGGTTTGTCAATCGGGACCCGCCCGGATACGATGAGCCCGGAAGTGGTGGCGCTGCTGGCGGAATTCAGCCGGGAATATGATGTCTGGCTCGAATACGGGTTGCAGTCAGCTCATCCGCAAAGCCTCGAAAAAATCGGCCGGGGCCACAGCCTGGAAGAATTCAACGCGGCGGTGACGCTGCTGGCCGGAACCTCAATCAAGCTCTGTGTCCACGCGATCATCGGCCTGCCCTGGGAAGATAGCGAAATGGTTTTTAAGACCGCGGATTTTATTGCCGGGCTCCCGGTTGCCGGGGTCAAAATCCACTCCTTTCTCCTGCTTGACGGCACCCCGATTTATGCTGACTATCAAAAGCGGCCTTTTCCCCTTTTAACCCGGGATGAATATGTTCGCTACGTTGCCGGTTTCCTCGAACGCCTCCCGCCTGAAGTCGTAATCCAGCGCCTGACCGCCGAAGGCTACCGCGACATCTTCATCGCCCCCGACTGGGCCCGCAACAAACTCCAGGTCCTCCAGCATCTCGACCGCTACCAAAAAAAACACAACAGCTACCAGGGCAAACTCTACATATCTTCTAAGTAACGGTTTATAAGTAATTGAAATTATTAAAATTTTATCTGTGTCTATCCGTGTCCATCTGTGGTTCAACCAAAAAATAGAAACCACAGATGAACGCAGATGAACGCAGATTAACCCAGATTCAGTTCCTCTCACGTTACTTGGAAACTGGGGTCAGGCTTGACTTATGGGTATTTGCGGCTCAGATTTGGATTGTTACGGCCGAAGAGCGTAATTCCCGCGACGCCGGCAAAATTGATTGATTAAATTACTTTATTTAAGTTGCTGAATGTTGTATACTTCGAAGCTTCGCTGATTGCGAAAGGCTTATCTTGAAATACTAATGCGGGAACAAATCCCGCAACCCAAAAGAAAGTTTTCGGCCCGCAAATAAGTACTCTTATCAGAACATTTTCTTGTTTTTTCAAACCGAAAATGACCTGTAAGGTACTAATGCGGGAACAAATCCCGCAACCCAAACAGGGCCTCGCGGCCCGCAAATAAGTACTCTTATCAGAACATTTTCTTGTTTTTTCAAACCGAAAATAACCTGTAAGGTACTAATGCGGGAACAATCCCCGCAACCCAATTGGGCCTTTGCGGCCCGCAAATAAGTACTCTTATCAGAACATTTTCTTGTTTTTTCAAACCGAAAATAACCTGTAAGGTACTAATG
>WFRP01000292.1 GCA_015486505.1 Pseudomonadota bacterium
GTTCCCGCATTAGTACCTTACAGGTTATTTTCTGCACCAAAAAACAAGATTTAATAATCAGAAAATGTTCTGATAAGAGTACTTATTTGCGCCCAACGGAAGTGCCCTTGGGGTGCGACCAGCGGATTGCCCCTGGGTGCGGGCCGAAAAGCCCTGTTTGGGTTGCGGGATCTGTTCCCGCATTAGATACGAGCTTATGACATCATACTCATTCCCACCGGAATTTATTGCCGATCTCCGCTCCCGGGTCGATATTGTCAGTTTGGTAAGCGACTACGTCGCCTTAACCAAAGCCGGGGTTAACTATAAGGGTTTATGCCCTTTTCACGGGGAAAAGACCCCCTCCTTTACGGTACACGAGGGTAAAGGGATTTTTCACTGTTTCGGCTGCGGGGTCGGTGGCGATGCCATCAGTTTCTTAAAAAGAATTGAGAATCTTTCCTATCCCGAAACCCTGGTTCGTCTGGCGACCAGGGCCGGGATTGACATCTCACCCTATGAGCGCCGGCGGGGAAGTTTGAAAGAACAGGAGAGAGCCCGGTCGGAGCGCGAAAATTTAACTAATGCGGCAGCCTGCGCCCAGAACTTTTTTGGGCGTCTGCTTAAAGAAAACCTTAGTGGCAGGGTCGGAGCTTATCTTAAGAAGCGGGGGATTTCTCCGGCGGCGGCCGAAAAGTTCGGCTTAGGTTTTGCCCCGGAGGCCTGGTCGGCCTTGAAAGATGAATTTCGCCGGCAGAATATTCCGGAAGCGGTCGCGGTCGCGGCCGGGCTTTTAGTGCGGAAAGAGGGCACGAATCGCACTTATGATCGCTTTCGCGATCGTTTGATGTTCCCGATTCGTGATGTTTCCGGTACGGTTATCGGTTTCGGCGGGCGCTCACTGGGTGACGCTGAGCCGAAATATTTGAACAGCCCCGAGTCGGTTGTTTTTAATAAACGCCGGCTTTTGTATGATCTGCACCACGCCCGGCCCGCAATTGCGAAAAGCGGTTTCGCCTTTCTTGTGGAAGGCTATATGGACGCGCTGGCGCTCTATCTGCGCGGTATCGATAACGTGGTCGCAACTTTAGGCACCGCCCTGTCGGCAGAAAATGTGGCCGCGGTTAAACGCTATACCCGGAAAGTTGCGGTTTTTTTTGATAATGACAAGGCCGGGCGGGCGGCGGCATTTCGTTCGTTGCCGCTGTTTATGGCGGTCGGGATAATGCCGGATATTGTCCTTCTGCCGGAAGGGGTTAAAGACCCGGATCAACTGGCATCAGGGCTTGATGATACCGGGTTGCGTGAGGCTTTGACCCGGCAGGTGCCGCTGTTTGATCTTTTTCTCCAGGAGAAAGGTTCCGCGCAGATAGCCTACAGCGACCGGCTCCAGTTCTTGCGGCAGGTGATCGAAATGATTACGCGCCTCCCGGATGAGCCGTTGCGCGGTATGGCCCTGCGGGCCACGGCCGAGAGTCTGCATCTGGCGGAAGAGATTGTGCTCGATGAATATCGCCGGCTGCGGGATAAACCGCGGTTTAGAAGTGAAAATCGACCTCAAAATGAAGCGGCCGGTGCGGCTGCCGGAACTCCCGGAGCCGCAGTGCAAACTGCGGCCGCCTCTCCGGATGAGATGGTGCTGGCGACTTTTCTGCTTTATCAGGATTTGCTGGATGAGTTTGGCGATGATTATCAGACTTTAGTTGAAAGCCGGAATTGCGAACGCCTTTTTCATAAATTGCGGCATTGGCGGTCAGCAACCGGTAACGGTGATTTTTTGCAGCAGCTTGCCGGTGACGGTGAAGATGATTCCCTGGCGGTCCTCTATGCCCGGCTGCTGCATCTGCCGGCTCCGGCTGAAGATCTGACGGTTGCCCGCAAACTCGTCAGTGACTGTTTTACAAGTTTACGCAAGCGCCGGGGAAATGCGGCGAGCCGGGATCTGGATCGGGCGTTGACGATGTGTCAGGACGAAGAACAGATGTTTGCCCTTTTGCGGCAGAAGATGGAGTTGAAAAAGAGGTTGTTGGCATCTTGAAGAGAGGGCTCGCGCAGTGGTTTGCGCCTGGATTTAAATAGTTAAAACTTAAGAAAACCGCTAAAAATTAAGCTATGAGGTGAAAATGTCGGCAAAATCGAATAATGCGGCTCAGGTCGTCGAAAACGGGAAAGGCAGTGAAGCGATCATCAATTCCGCAGATATTAAAGCGTTGATCCTGCAGGGCAAGGAGAATGGTTTTATCTCCTACGCGCAGATTAATGATGTTCTGCCGGCGGAAGCCGTTTCTCCGGAAAAGATTGATGAAATGCTGGTGCTGTTTACCGAGTTGGGAATAGAGATTGTTGACGGTGACAAGCCGGTTAAAGCCGAAAGTGAAGCCGACAAGAGTGTTTTGACGGCCCCGGCAACCGCAACGGAAAGCTCTTCGGAACGTCACCACGATCCGGTGCGAATGTATCTCTGGGAAATGGGCTCGGTGCCGTTGCTGACGCGTGAAGGCGAGGTTGAGATTGCCAAAAAGATTGATGAAGGCGAGCGCGAAGTGATCAAGGCTTTGCTGAAATCGGTTTTGACAGTTAACGGTTTGAAATATCTGGCTAAATTACTGGCGTCGGAAGAGATTCTGGTTAAATCGATCAGCCGGGATATCGAGGAAGAGGTTGAAATTGAAGAGGATATCGACTCCGGCCTGGTTTCAATCGAAGATGAAGATGACGACGCGGTCAGCGCCGATACCGTGGTTACCGATACCGATGCCGATCTTGAGGATCAACTGGAGGTTGCCGAACTTATTGCTTCCGAGAATGAAGAAGATCAGGATGAAGAGACCCTGACGGAAAGAATTATCAGCGGGATCGAGACCATTTCCGCGCTTTTCGAAGAGAATCGTAAATTGCGCAATCGTTTGAAACGGCCCGACGCCGAGTTGAAAAAATCTTCGGTTAAAAGAAGCGCGGTGCGAGGCCGGATCAAGGCCAATGAACGGACGATTGTAAATCAGTTTTACGCGATTAAGTTAAGGCCCGAAGTTGTTGAAGATATTATAGAAAGTCTGAAAAGCTATGTTGATATGGGGAACAATCTAGAAAAGATGGTCGCCCGTCTCGAGGCTCGTTACAAGATGCGCCTGCGGAGTTTGCGCAATACCTGCAAGGAGTGTCTTAAAAATGAAAAGAAGCGGGAGATTTTTGCGGAAAAATTTAATCTTGATGAGGACGGTTTTGATGATCTCTGGTTCCGGGTTGACAACCTGACCACCAAACTGAAAACGATCAGTGACGAAACCGGCCTCGGGCTTGCCAGCCTCAAACGGGTTGACCAGCAGATTGCCGTGGGGGAGCGCAAGGCCGAAGCCGCTAAAAATCAGCTGATCAAGGCAAATCTGCGGCTGGTTGTCAGTATCGCTAAAAAATATACCAACCGCGGTCTGCAGTTTCTCGATCTGATTCAGGAAGGTAATATCGGCTTGATGAAAGCGGTGGATAAATTCGAATATCAGCGCGGTTACAAATTCAGTACCTACGCGACCTGGTGGATTCGCCAGGCGATTACCCGGGCAATTGCCGATCAGGCCCGGACAATCCGGATTCCGGTGCATATGATTGAAACCATCAATAAACTGATACGGACTTCAAGGGTTCTGCTTCAGGAACTCGGCCGCGAGCCGACCCCGGAGGAGATTGCTGAGCGGATGGATATTGCTTTGGATAAGGTCAAGAAGGTTCTGAAAATCGCGAAAGAGCCGATTTCTTTAGAAACTCCGATAGGTGAAGAAGAAGATAGTCATTTAGGTGATTTCATCGAAGATAAAAAGGCGGTAAATCCGCTTGACTCAGTCGTTAAGGGCGATCTTGCCGGGCAGACCCAGCAGGTTTTGAGAAGTTTGACCGAGCGCGAAGAGAAAGTCTTGCGGCTGCGTTTCGGCATCGGCGAGCGCTGCGATCACACCCTGGAAGAGGTCGGCCAGGATTTTGACGTTACCCGGGAGCGGATTCGGCAGATTGAAGCCAAAGCCCTGCGCAAACTGCGCCATCCCACCCGCAGCCGGAAGCTGCGCGGTTTTCTGGAAAACTGATAAGAGTTAAGTTTTAAGTTGTAAGTTTGTAACTATTCAGCCGAATCCGGGGTCGGGCGCGGTTTTTCTCCGCCAGGCGTTAAGATTTCTGTTTTTCCTTACGCGCGCTGCGCCCGCCTTGCAAAACTCGCTTACGCTCAAACAGTTGCAATGCTAATGCGGGAACAGATCCCGCA
>WFRP01000293.1 GCA_015486505.1 Pseudomonadota bacterium
GGGTGGTTTTTCGTAAGCGGTTGCGGAAACGATTTCGTTGTTTTTCGGAAGCGAGCGGGAGCCCATTAGCATTGCAACTGTTTGAGCGTAAGCGAGTTTTGCGAGGCGGGCGCAGCGAGCGTAAGGAAAAACAGAAATCTTAACGCCTAGCGGAGAAAAACCGCGCCTAACCCCGGATTCGGCTGAATAGTTACGAAAAGTTTTTAAATTTAAAATTTTACAGGGAGGGTTTTTATAACAATGCGTTATGTAAAGATTGGTGCAATTTTGTTTTTTCTGCTGGTGGTACTTCTGTTTATCTTTCAAAACAGTGCGGCGCTGGCGGCGGTTATTGAATTGAAGTACGGTTTTGGTGAGTATGTTATTCAGAAATCCATTCCGATTTATCTGGTCATTTTCTGTGCCCTGTTTCTGGGGTCGGCAATGGTGGCTTTTCTGGATATCGTAATCATATTCAAGAATAAACGACAACTCAAAAAACAGAAAAAAACCATCAATGAACTTGAGAGCGAACTGGCAAAGTTCCGCAATCAGCCGTTGACCGAAACTCCGGTTGTCGCGGCCTCCGAACCGGCTGCCGATGTTCCCGGAGATAAAACAAAACCCTGACTGGCCGGCCCCCTCTGAATGGTGGGCAATTTTCGATTTGCAGTCGGTTCATTAAATGCCAAAACCATTATGTTCTCAGGCAACCATCTTTTTGCGGCACTGGGTCTTTTTCTCCTGACGCTGCTCGGATTTTGGGGGGGCGGGAGATTGCTTAAGCGATTTCGCCGGCGCTCTCCCGGAAACCTTACCGGCGCGCCGGTTACGCCTCCGACCGCGGCTGAAAAACAACTCGCCGCGGCTGAATCGAAACTGCTGCGCACCTATTTCCGGGGCCTCTCTTATGTTTTAGCCAATGAAACCGACAAAGCGGTAGCTGAGTTCGTCAAGGTGGCTCAGGTCAACACCACTACGGCCGAAATCTACCTGGCTTTAGGGCAGTTATACCGCAATTCGGGAGAGGTTGAACGCGCTATCCGGGTGCATCGGGATATTCTCTTGCGCCCCAACCTCCCCGATGATGTGCGCCGGCAGACTTTTTTTGAGATCGGGCTTGATTATAAAAAAGCCGGTTTCCTTGATCGGGCCTGTCGCACTTTTGAGGAAATCCTTGAACATAACCCGTCGGATCAGGCCTCCCGCAAGCAGCTTTCCTCAATCTATGTCAGTATGCGGGAATGGGAAAAGGCTTTATCGCTTTATAAAGACAAGTCGGGCAGCCGGAATGACGCGCATATAATTGCCCATCTGACCACTGAAGTCGCCAAAAATCACGCGCGTTTAGGCGCGAAAGATAAAGCTCTTGTTTTATTTAAGAAAGCAATAAAACTTGATGGAAAATGTGTTGATGTCTGGCTGCATTACGGGGATTTTCTGCTGCAGGACGACCGCGTATCCGAGGCCCTGGCGGCCTGGGAAAAGGCTTTTTTAATCAATCCTGAATTTGTCACTCAGGTAGTCGAGCGGATTGAAAAAATCCCGGCCGCGGAAAAAGACGTGATTCTGGATGATTTTTTTCAGCGGCATCAGGAAAATTATGGCGGGCTGCGGAAATTCAATCTCGCTTATATAAACCGGCTGATTAACTCCGGCAAAACCGAAGCCGCCGGCTTGCAACTGAAGCAGGAACTGGCCTCAAACTGCGGTGACGGCGAAACTTTCTCTTTGGTTAAACGACTGCTCAGGTTAATGCCGGCGGAAAATTCAGAGCAAAACCATATCCAGTCACTGGTGGAGGATCTGATAGCCGCCGATTTCAGTTTTGAAAAACGCTATTACTGCCGGAAATGCGGTTTCAAACTTGACCGCATTGCCTGCAAATGTCCTCGCTGTTCCAGTTGGGATTCCATCACCGTCCGCTGACTTAGGCTGAGAATATGCTGACCGACAACCGTAACCGGAAAGACCAGCGGGACTTTTATCGCTGTGGGGTTGAAATCCCTTTCTTTTTTTCTATTATAAAAGGAAAAGAGATTATCGGCCCCTACCCGGCTCATACAATTAATATAAGTGGCGGCGGAATGTTTTTCGCCACCACCTGCCCGCTGCTCCAGGCTGACGATTTGATCCTGGCCGAATTTTCAGAAGCCGCAGATACGAAAAACTGTTTTTACGCCAGCCTTTCCGGTGATTTTATGGGCCGGGTAATCCGCAGTACAAGCGCCGAAGATGAAACCGATAATCCGGAAAGCCCAATCGTTGAAAAAAAATATCAACTGGCGGTCGAATTCAAGTTTCTCCATAAAGCCACCCGAAACGATATCGTCGCCTACTTAAATCAATACGAAACCTTCCTTAGAAAGTTGCAAAAATAATCCCTGAACTCAAATATTACGTTAAAAAATGACTGGATTTCCCAAAACCGGTCACCAGCAGCCCTTTCCGGGCTCGGGTCGCGGCGACCTGGAGCAGGGGCGGTTTCGCTGTTTTGGTTTCATCCCGTGGGAAATATCCTTCACCTGGCAAGTGAAGTCGGCAAATCATTGCAGGGAGCCGATAAAATCGGTAACCTTTTCATAGTTGCGCTGCTCAAGATAGTCCCTGATGCCGGTGACAATTTCATAAGCAATTCCGGGATTGATAAAATTTGCCGTTCCGATTTCAACTGCCGCCGCCCCGGCCAGGAGAAATTCCAGAGCATCGCGGGCTGTAGAAATTCCGCCAATACCAATCACCGGGATTTTGACCGCCTGGGCAACCTGGTAAACCATCCGCAGAGCCACCGGTTTAATCGCCGGGCCGGAGAGGCCACCGGTAACATTCCCTAACAGGGGCTGTTTTTTATCCAGATCGACCGCCATCCCCATCAGCGTATTGATCAGTGAAAGCGCGTCACTGCCGGCAGCTGCCACCCTTTCCGCAATCGCGACAATATCCGTAACATTGGGAGAAAGTTTGGTTATTAACGGTAAAGTCGTTGCCTGGCGCACGGCCGCAACCAGATTTGCCGCCGCTTCCGGGTCGGTACCGAACTGAATCCCGCCGGCCTTGACATTGGGACAGGAAATATTAATTTCAAGAGCGCTGATCCCTTCGACCTGATCAAGTTTGGCGGCGATAGCCGCGTAATCAGCCTGGTTATTGCCGAAAATATTAACAATCACCGTGGTTCCCAAAGCCCGCAGAAGCGGCAGTTCGTCCGCGATAAAACTGTCGATGCCGATATTTTCAAGGCCGATGGCATTAAGCATACCGCAGGCGCTTTCAGCTATTCTTACTCCCGGATTGCCGGTTTTGGGCTTAAGAGAGAGCCCTTTGGTGATAATGGCGCCAAGCTCGGCAATATCCAGATAATCAGCGTACTCACGACCATAACCGAAGGTGCCGGAAGCAGTTAATACCGGGTTCCGCAAAATTACTCCGGGCGCAATTTCTACTTTAAGATCAACCATCAGAAAATCACCTCATCCGCCGCAAAAACCGGCCCCTGTGTACAGACTTTTGCGTTTTGGCCTTTTCCGGCATTGCCGACTATGGCCTGGACGCAGCCGAGGCAAACCCCGAAACCGCAGGCCATGCGATTTTCCAGACTCAAATAGCCTTGAGCATTATAGCTCCGCAGAACCTGCTGCACACTTTTCAGCATCGGTTCGGGGCCGCAGGCGAAGGTTAAGGCCGTAGAATTTTCCAGCTCGTTTTTAAGCAGGTCGGTAACAAATCCTCGGCGGCCGGAGCTGCCGTCATCGGTAATCGTTTCGATCCGGAGACCGGCAGTTGACTGTTTGATTTCATCAAGTAAAACCAGTTCATTTTCAACTGCCGCGCCAAAGAGCAGAACCGTCGGCTTTTTCAGGTATCTATTTGCCGCGACCGGCAGCAGGCAGGAGGCGATTGAAGCGATACCGATGCCGCCCGCCACCAGAATCAATGTTTCATTATCATTATCACAGGTTGCGCAGGTCGGTGGCGGATAGCCAGTCCCTAAAGGGCCGTTTACGGAAACCGCCGCGCCGCGCCTAAGCCTTG
Organism: Pseudomonadota bacterium; assembly: GCA_015486505.1. Classification (GTDB taxonomy): domain Bacteria; phylum Desulfobacterota; class Anaeroferrophillalia; order Anaeroferrophillales; family Tharpellaceae; genus Tharpella. Next base: position 4,012 of record WFRP01000293.1, read on the forward strand.
CTAATTGAGCAGTGCCTTTGCCGATAATCTTGATGACCACCTCAAACCAGTCATTGCCCCAGTTGGAGATCCCAAAAGGCCTTTTCAACAAGGGGTCGGAGAGTTCATTGTCATTGCCGAGCATTACAAATTTACCCGGCGCCGCCTTACGGCAGAAATCTTCCGCGGCTTTAATCCTGAGACAGGAGATAGAGGGTGACAGTTGCCGATTTTCTGTTATTTCAGTTTTAAAAAGATACAAAATAATTCTCCGGTTACTTATTTTCTTGTTTTACAGTTGGAAAAGATTGTTGGAAAAAACTGTCAAAGAAAACAGGAAAATAACCTGTAAGGCACTAATGCGGGAACAACTCCCGCAACCCAAACGGAGCCTTTTCGGCCCGCAAATAAGTACTCTTATCAGAACATTTTCTGATTATTAAATCTTGTTTTTTGGTGCAGAAAATAACCTGTAAGGTACTAATGCGGGAACAACTCCCGCA
>WFRP01000294.1 GCA_015486505.1 Pseudomonadota bacterium
CATAGCATCCTGCACGCCCTGTTTGCCGGAATTCCATATCAAAATTATGCCAACAAAATTATCGAACAGTATGAGGGTTATTACGCCTCGGTAGTTTATGCCTATTTAGCTTCCCTCGGCCTGCCGCTGATTGCCGAAGATACCAGCAGCAAGGGCCGGGTCGATTTGACGATAATCCTGCCTGATAAGGTTTATGTGATCGAGTTCAAGGTTGATCAACCGGGAAAAGCTCTGGAGCAGATTCGGGGAAAAGGCTACCACGAAAAATATCTGGACGGCAAACGCAGCGTATTCATAATCGGTATCAGTTTTGATTCGAAAGAGAGAAATATTACCGATTTTGACTGGGAGGAAGTGCGGGAGCTTTAAGCTATAAGCTGTAAGTTTCAAGCTGCGCGGCAACTAAAACAGCTGTTCGTTTCAGGTGACAACTACCCTGACACAGGGGGAAAGAGGACAATTCCAAAACATAAATCTTGAATATTTTACCCCAGTATGTCACGAAATCCATAACATACTGGACGGGAAAATGGATATTTTAACGCTTAAACAAAAAATACCTGCGACTTACTTTGACTATCAGCGGTTGAAAAATGCGATCAGCGTCAGCGGTCAGGCGAATAAACGCCGGTACATTGGCCAACTGATAAAGAAAGGGTATATCGTTCGCGTCAAGAAGGGACTGTATATTTGGGGCAATACGTTAAACCCGGCCGGATATGCAAAAATGATACTGGCCAATTTACTTTTTGGCCCTTCCTATGTCTCTTTGGAATATGCACTTTCTCATTACGGAATGATTCCGGAACGGGTTGAAACGGTGACCTCTGTCACATTTAAAAAGAATAAATCCTTTTCCACCCCGGTCGGCCATTTTGAGTTCAGACATTTGCACCGGGACGCGTACGCAATTGGGGTAAAACTTCTCTTCGTCCAGCAGCAGGAGACCGCTCTTATCGCGGCACCGGAAAAAGCCCTGCTCGATACCATCGCCCTGCGGGTAAAAAAATCACCCCGGAAACCTCTCTTGATCAGCTTTTGTACGAAGACCTGCGTATTGATCCTGATCTATTTGCAAAATTGCGCCGAAAAAAACTGCTTGAATATGCGGCAACGTATAGGTCTACTGCTATCAAACAATTCATAAAAAAACTTGGGTCCGGCAATGGATAACGCAATTCTCCAGATACTGGCGGAATATAACTGCCAAAGCCGGTCTGATTATGAAAACCGCTTGAAAGAAATTATGCAGGAGATCGCTCTGCTGGGTCTCTGGCGGGCAAAGTTCTATGAACATGCCCTGTTTTACGGTGGCAGCGCTTTACGGATTTTATTCGGCTTAAACAGATTCTCGGAAGACCATGATTTTTCACTGTTGCAACCAGCTCCGCAATTTAAGGTATCTTGGCAGGAATCCGGCTCTGAACCTCAGGCACCTGGAATCAAGGCTCAGGCAAAGTGGTCATTTACGGGAAACATTAAGTGTAGATCTTTTAAAAAGCATGCTTGAAAACCAGTTTCAGAAAGTTGACCTTGAAAAGGCCAGAAAGGATATCGCTACCTTCTTAAAAGATAGTGAAAAAGGGTCTCTTAAACTGTGGTCCAATGATTATTTTGTGAAAACTATTGACCGGCTTGAATTTACCGAACCGGAAAAAGTTAAGTGAAAAAGTGGCCAGCTCGTGCAAGCAAATCTCTAACCGGACAACACTGGGCTGAGCCCCATTTTTTTATTTGAGGTTAACCCCAGTTGAGAAGAAATTGTTCATGACGAATAGACTTACAATCGACAAACTCTTGAAAACCGGAGAGTCGCAAACTGTTGAGTTCAAAGCCTCTTTTGGACGAGAGACGATTGAATCACTGGTGGCATTTGCCAATGTTCAAGGTGGAACTGTGCTGGTTGGTGTCGCTGATGATAGTTCTATACTCGGGGTAACTATTGGTAAGGAAACTCTGAACGGTTGGCTTGGGCAAATCAAATCAGCGACAAGCCCAGCTATCATTCCGGATATCGAAGCTGTTCAAGTTGACTATAAATGGGTTGTCGCAATTCATATCAACGAATATCCGGTTAAGCCCGTCAATACGAAAGGAAAATACTTTAAGAGAGTTGCAAATTCCAACCACCAACTTAGTTTGAGCGAGATTACTAACCTCTATCTTCAGTCCCTGCAAGCCTCCTGGGACGCACATGAAGCACAGGGTGAATCACTTGACAGTTTATCTGTCAATAAAATTGAAAAATTCATCAGCGTTGTTAATGGTTCCGGCCGTTTCACTTTAGATCAATCTCCCATCCTGGCATTGCAGAAGCTGAAATATGTTGTAAACGACAAACCAACCTGGGCATCTACTCTTTTATTTGCGACAGAACCACCACGACATCATATCCATATCGGTCGCTTTAAAACACCCACCATGATTATTGATGATCGCCAGATTTCCGATACCCTGACAGTTTATCCCGAACTTTCTTTCACGGTTGAAGAAACCAGCGGCGGTATTCTGGTTAGTTTTTGCCGGAGTGAGGGAGTAAATGAGGGAGTAAATGAACTCTACTGCCACATCAGGAAAACTCCAGGTATCAGAATTCCCGAATTATCGCAACAACTTCACGTTCCCACTAAAACGCTTGAACGCTGGATCAAGCAACTGCGAGATGAAAGAAAAGTTAATTTTAAGGGGGCACCAAAAACTGGCGGTTACTATGTGGTAGATTGAGATAGAGAAGTTTTAACTTGAAAATTAAAACAGAAAATAGATCTGTCCCGTTTTTACCCGTTTTTACCCCTTTTTTGAGCGAGCGGCTACGAAATTTTCCCGGGGTTTCTCCGCCGCTCGCTCAAAAAAAGCTTAGAGCCACGATTGAAATTAGCTGGAAAAGATGTTTTTGTCGAGAAACCGTTGTGTCTGACGGCTGATTTTGGTGAAAATCTGGTGCAAAGGGCTCGGGCTGCGAATGCGGTTTTAATGGTCGGCCACCTTCTCTGGTATCATCCGGCAATCTTAAAAATTAAGGAG
>WFRP01000295.1 GCA_015486505.1 Pseudomonadota bacterium
GCGGTTGAGCTGGTCGTACTTATCCAGAAACATTTCCAGGTTGAAATAAAAGATATGGAGGAGGGCAAAGTTGCCCTGGCATCGATCAGTTCGCTGGTTGATTTCATTGAAGCCAAAACCAAAGATATCTCTTAAAATCAAAGCGACTGCTATGCAGATTAAAACCATCACAACAAAACCTTTTGCCGATCAGCGGCCGGGAACCTCGGGCCTGAGAAAAAAGGTTACGGTTTTTCAGGAACCGCACTATCTTGAAAATTTTGTCCAGGCGACCTTTAATGCACTGGGCGGAGTCGAGGGTCAGCAGATTGCCGTCGGCGGCGACGGCCGCTTCCATAATCTTGAAGCCCTGCAAATTATTATCCGCCTGGCGGCGGCCAACGGCATCAAGAAGATTATGGTCGGCTTGAGCGGTATTCTCTCAACCCCGGCGGCCTCCTGCATCATTCGCAAATACAGACTTGACGGCGCTTTTATCCTTTCGGCCAGCCATAATCCCGGCGGCCCGGAGGGTGATTTCGGGATCAAGTTCAATACCGCCAACGGCGGCCCGGCCCCGGAAAAAATAACCGAAAAGATCTATCAGGAGAGCCTGGGGCTCACAAGTTATCGCACAATTGACCATCCTGATATTGAGCTTGACCAGATTGCGGTTTTTACCCTTGGCGACCTCCAGGTTGAAGTTTTCGATCCGGTTTCCGACTACGCTGAACTAATGGCGGAAATTTTCGACTTCGACCTGATTGGCGGTCTGCTCCGGAAGCCCGATTTCAGTTTCCGCTTTGATGCCATGCACGCGGTTACCGGCCCCTATGCTGAGGAAATTTTTGTCAAGCGCCTGGGAGCGCCGGCCGACTCTCTCTTAAACTGCACGCCGAAAGCCGATTTCGGCGGCGGCCACCCCGACCCCAACCTGAAATATGCGGCGAAACTGGTCGCGGTTATGTTTGCCGCCAAGGCTCCGGCTTTTGGCGCCGCTTCCGACGGCGATGGCGACCGCAATATGATTTTAGGAGATAATTTTTTTGTTAATCCGAGTGATTCTGTGGCGATAATTGCCGCCAACGCTCATCTTATCAAGGGCTATAAAACCGGCCTGAAAGGCCTGGCCCGCTCAATGCCGACCAGCTGCGCGCTTGATGCCGTGGCCAAAGATTTGGGCATTGACTGTTTCGAAACCCCGACCGGCTGGAAATTTTTCGGCAACCTGCTCGATGCCGGCCGTTTAAGTATCTGCGGTGAAGAGAGTTTCGGCACCAGTTCTGATCATGTCCGCGAAAAAGACGGCCTCTGGGCGGTTCTCTGCTGGCTTAATCTGATGGCCGCCAAAAAAATGAGCGTCAAGGATATTGTTAATGAGCACTGGCAAAAATTCGGCCGCAACTTCTACTCCCGCCATGATTACGAGGAAATTGACAGCGAAATCGCCCATGGTATTGTTGATAATCTCAGGCGGCGGCTGAAATCACTGCAGGGCGGCATACTCGGCTCCCTGAAAATTACCCGGGCCGATGATTTCTCTTACCTTGATCCTGTCGACGGCGCGCTGACCCAAAATCAGGGGTTACGAATTATTTTCAAAAACAGATCAAGAATCATTATCCGGCTCTCCGGCACCGGCACCAGCGGCGCGACTTTGCGACTCTATTTTGAGAAGATCGAAAAAAATCCCCGTAAAATGAATCAGGACCCCCAGACCGCCCTCAGGCAACTGATTGAGCTGGCCGAAATTTTGACCGGTATCAAAAAACTGACCGGCCGCACGCAACCGACGGTTATCACCTGATCCGCTGGAAATGGGAGAGAATCAGCCATGTCTGACAATCAGATAAGCAGTCGCCGGGCGGCTGGAATTCTCCTGCATCTGACCTCACTACCGGGCCCCTGGGGCATCGGCGATCTGGGGCCGGAAGCGGAAAATTTTCTAGATTTCCTCCGGGAATCGGGCCAGAATTGCTGGCAGTTTCTGCCTTTAGGTCCGACTTTGGCGATTCACGGCCACTCCCCCTACATGAGCACTTCGGCTTTTGCCGGCAATCCGCTTTTAATCAGCCCGGACAATCTTCTGCGGGACGGCTGGATTGCGGCGGCAGATCTCGCCGACCGGCCCGATTTCTATCAATATCTGGTCCGTTTCCCTGAGGTTTCAGACTACAAGGGAAAGATCCTTGCCCAAGCCTGCGCCCGCTTCCACGCCACCGCCCGAAAGCCCGAAGCCTTCAGCCGGTTCTCAGCCGATAACCTCTGGCTCGAAAACTACACCCTCTATGCCGCTTTGAGTGAAAAATTCGCCGGCAGGCCCTGGTTCGAATGGCCGGATGAAATTGCCCGGCGCCACCCGGAAGCCCTTAAGCGGGCGGCGGCGGCGCTTGACGAGCGCATTATTTTCCACAAATTTGTCCAGTTCCTGTTTGCTGAGCAGTGGCGTGAATTCAAGGAAAAAGCCCAGGAACGAAATATCAAACTGATCGGTGATGTCCCGATCTATGTCGCTCTCGACAGTGCCGATGTCTGGGCCCACCAGGACTGTTTTCAAATTGATCCGGAAACCCTGCGACCCGAATTTGTCGCCGGTGTACCGCCCGATTATTTCAGCGAAACCGGCCAGATCTGGGGCAACCCGCTCTACCACTGGGGCACACCGGAAAAGCCCAACTTCACGGTCATTCACTGGTGGCAGCGCCGCCTGCGGCGGCTGGCGGAGCTGGTTGATATTATAAGGATTGACCATTTTCGCGGTTTTGAAGCTTACTGGCAGATTCCGGCGGAAGCTGAAACCGCGGCGGCCGGCGGATGGGTAAAAGGGCCGGGTGCCGGTTTTTTCGACAAAGTTGCAGAAACCTTGAAAGATCTGCCGATCATCGCTGAAGACCTGGGTACGATTACGCCGGAGGTGGAGAAACTTAAAGATGATTTCGGCTTTGCCGGTATGAAGGTACTCCAGTTTGCCTTTGACGGCAATCCCGAAAACCCTTATCTCCCCTGGAATTTCACTTCCGGCAACAACGTCGTCTACAGCGGCACCCACGATAATGAAACAACCGTGGGCTGGTATCTGGATGAAAATGTCGCTGAAAAAGCCAAGGCTCAGGCCCGGCAGGCGGCCAACAGTAACGGCAGTAACATTCATCTGGATTTCATCCGGATGGCCTACAGCTCCATTGCCGCTCTGGCAATTATTCCCCTGCAGGATGTTTTGGGCTTCGGCAGCGACTGCCGTATGAATCATCCGGGCTCAGTCGAACGGAACTGGGCCTGGCGCTGCGCCCCGCGTTTTATCACCGGGGAAATAGGCCGAATGCTGCGGGAGATGACCGCGTTCTATAACCGTTAAAACCACCGCAAATACCCATAAGTCAAGCCTGACCCCGTTGCCCCCCGTTGCATTCTGACCCCGTTGCATTGATCTGAGAAAAACCCTCTTCTCGAACAAACTCCTGAACCTGACAAATAAAAAAGGGGCCGAAAATCGGCCCCTTTTTCAGGGTTGGAACTACGTAAATATTCGGCTTATCCGGATTGACATTTAAGTTACAGAGAAAACCAGCGAACTTTGCTTCGCCTGCGCCCAACGGAAGTGCCCTTGGGGTGCTTCGCACGGGGACAGAACTGAAGGTTGCGCCCTGAACGCAAGTGAAGAAGTGCCCTTGGGGTATCCATCACTTTTGAGCAGTTTGGAAGTGAAGCCGAATATTTACAAAACTACAAGCCTATATTATTATTACTCAACTTTCTGAGTTAGGTTAAATGACTGATATTTATTATTAAAATCATTTGCCCGCGGTTTTTCTTTGCGTCTTGGCGGGAGACAAAAAACCAGTTATCCCGCAAAGACGCAAAGACGCAAAGGCGTTTATGCCCTTTAGGGTGCAAAGAGCAACAATATTAAATCATTTGCAAGAAAACACAATAAAACCTGTAAAAACCACTAGTTACATCAAGTCAGAAAGTTGAGTTATTATTATTTAATCGGAAAATTCCGATGCTGGAAACCATCGTAGACCGGTACCATACTAAAATAATTCGGATCAAACACCGGCAAACCGGCGGGACTGCTGAGAATTGCCCCGGATTCACCGAGCGGGAACATACTTTCAATCCGGACCGGGCCGGTCGGGCCCATTTCCACGCAATGGGCATAGGTTGAGCGGGATGAGGTCGGCAGCGAATGAATATCGCCGAAAATCTCGTGCGTGTAGGTTATCTTCCCGCGTTTCCCGATACCCCAGGGCCGGGGACCCAGTTTTGCCAGAGTATTATCTAAAGCCGCCACGATAATATCAGGCGCGGTCTGCGGCGCGGTGGCATCAGCCTTATTTGAAAACCAGTCATAGTAATTGGTGATGCTGGTTTTGCAGCCGGGCAAACCATGGAGCAGGACATTGAAACGGGTTACATTCCAAACTTCATCCTGAATCCCGCTAAGCTCGTCGTCAAAGGTCATTTTCAAAACCTCACTGATCCACTCGTTCATAAGGATCCAGGCATCAGCCCGATCCATGCCGAAAGCCCACTTCTCCGGGCCGCCGGCGACAAAATGACCATCCCAGCCGGCCATAATCGCCAGAGCAGCTTTACGGGCATCGGTCGGAGCATTTTCCACCGCCGCCGTAAAATCATTCTTGACAAACTTCCAGGGATTACCGCCGTCCCCGTAGGTATCCTGTTTTGAGGTCAGAAATTCACTTCTGATCGAATCGGTGGTCGCGATATAAAGTGCCAGATTCCGAACATCGGCAAAGGTGAGATTGTTATGGGTTGCCAAGTAGTCGTCAATTATATGTGCCCGATGAAAGGGACCGAAATAGTATGAAGGATTGTTGGCCGAGTTGGCATAACTGTGACTGGCCCGGCTGTTCCAGCCGCAATAGTAACCCTTGGCGGCATTCCGCTCCGTGGCCAGAGGTTTGTAGGTGACCGGTTCCGGCCACTCGGCACTGCCGTCGCCCATCTGCGGAAACCGGGGGTCAGCTCCGGGAGCCCGCACCGGATCAAAACCGGACATCCAGTAGGCGATATTGCCGTCACGATCAGCATAACAGTAGTGCTGAGAAAGAGAAACTTTCCGGATTGCGGTGCCGAACTCATCCATACTTTGCGCCCGGGCCAGAGCCAGATAGGTTCCGACAATTTCGAATTCATGGCCCCAGTGAGCGTATTTCCAGGAAATTACCGGATCAGCATTGATAACCGGCCCATGCGCGGTTCTGAAAACCGGCAGCTGCACATCCTCCTGACCGGCAACTTTTATAACCTCGACCCGATTGAGCTTCATCGCCGCAGGAGCATCAATAAAATAGTCGAGCGTATGCGCATGTCCCACCTGCATCGACCAGGCGTGATGGAGGGTGCGGCCGATAACAATGGCCGGCATCCCCGGAATGGTCATTCCCGAGATATTCAGACCACCGGCATTAATCGAGCCTTCAGTAACAATTGAGGGAACTGAAAACTTGAAAGCGTGATCCATCTGCGGCCCGGAATAGATAATCGGATTGCCCGAGGCGGTCTTTTTGCCGGAGACCACCCAAGCGTAACTTCCCATTTTAACGTAAGCGTTGATTTTTTTCAGGTTAGCAACAATATACTCTTGCTTCTGCTGCATTTTTTGGGCAACTTCTTTGAAATCATAGGGGCTTTCAAGCACTTTTTTATCGGCTTGAGATATCCTGACCGGCCTGCTTTTGTTTATCTGCGGCTGAGTTTTATCCGGCGCCGCTACCGCCATTTGGGTATTGTCGGCAATATAGGTAACGGCATCGGGATCATCCTGCCAGCGAAGATCCTGAAACATCATCTGAAAATCAGCCGGGAATTTTGCGGCTAAACCCTTATAAAGAGCCGCGTTGTCCAGCTGCCCGTGCGTTGTGGCTTCACCATCGAAAAACCGCAGCATACTCGTAGCCCAGGCGAGCACGTCGGTAGGGGTCCAATCTTCAGGAACAAAATCAATCCCCAACTTGCCACCGACCATCTTGAACTCGATCGGCAATAAGCTGCGATCTTTTCTGACCTCGGCTATCCGACGGTTAAAACCGGCGACATAACCGTTAATCATATCTTTGGA
>WFRP01000296.1 GCA_015486505.1 Pseudomonadota bacterium
ACAGATAAGTAGTTGAAATGTCAAGATGATTTTTAGTTGTTTAAGGAATATTTGGGAACTATAAGGAAAGTGCTTTTTACGGACTTCTAATCCGTAGGCCGGGGGTTCGAATCCTCCCTGGCGCGCCAATAAAATCAAGGGCTTAGCTGACGTTTGTTAGCTAAGCCTTTTTTGTTTTTTCGTCTGGGTAACAAGATGGGTGGTAACAAGATTTGAAATTTTTATAGGTTTTTTATTTACAAAGCAGGCTTGATTATCGTTGATTAGGGGAAATGCGAGCGGGTTAATGCGGCAGGGGGCAGGAATATCTAATGCGGGATATGTTCCCGCATTAGATTTCTGGTTTTAATTTTTTCAGCTGAAAAGGAAATTTCCTTCTTGCCTGGTCGGTTAATCCTTTAACAAAATCCATTTAATGACCTCCTGCTGTCATTCCTGAAAAAAAGAGCCCGGCCAGCCGCTCAGGAAAGCGGGGTTCGATCCGTCGATCTAGGCCGGGGCAATTGGATTTATAAAATGTCGTCTAAAATGTTCAGCATCAATATCAACTCTTCAATGTCGTCGTTGGGTTCCTCGTCTGCATCATCCTCGTCTGCATCATCATCGTCTACATCGATATCATAATCATCCATTTGCGGTTCCTGAAAGTTTTGTTCGAGCATTATTCAGCCGGAGCATTATTTTAGGGATTCAGTCATAAACCCGATTCTCTTTCAAGCTCTCTCTGGTTGGCGCCACCGTGGCGGCAGGTAACATTTTTTTGCTATACCGCCAGGGCGGCCGGTTGCACCTCTGTTTTGAGCTTATTCAGCAGTTTATCTTCAGCGACATCCAAATCATAGTCCATTTGTAACCCGAGCCAGAATTGCGGCGTATTGCCGAAATAGAGCGCCAGCCTGATCGCTGAGTCAGCCGTAATTTTGCGCTTACCGTTAACAATCTCATTGATCCGGCGGGGCGGGACGTGAAGTTGACCGGCTAACCGGTTTTGACTGAGTTTTGTCGGCTTCATAAACTCTTCCAGCAAAACTTCGCCGGGGTGCAACGGGGGAATTTTTGTTTTGCTCATATTGTCACCTCTTGATGATAATCTACAATTTCAACCTGTTCGGCGTGGTTGTCGCGCCAGATAAAGCAGAGCCGCCACTGCTCGTTTATCCTGATACTGTGTTGCCCGGACCGGTTGCCGGAGAGCCGTTCAAGCCGGTTGGCGGGTGGAACCCTTAAATCATTCAGATTGCAGCTGCGGTTAAGCATCCTCAGTTTTCTGAACGCGGTTGACTGGATCGTTTGCGGCAACTTCTTTGAATAGTTCCGCTGAAAATTTTTTTCAGTTTCCTTGCAGGCAAATGATTGAATCATATCTTATTATTATACCGTATAACGCTAGATGTAAAGGGTAATGTTTAAGATTTAATCCGGGCGGCCGCTATTGATGGCAATAACCGTTGCCGCTGCGGTTCCATCAAGCGCGCGCTGTAAGGTTTCTCCCCAGGTCACTAAGGCGCGTTTGATTTCCGGTTGTCTTGAATATTTATCATAAACCTGTCGAGTGATCCCTTGCGGCTTATGATTCAGGATATCAGGCACGACCCCAGAGAATCCAAGCATTGCGATATTGGTTGCCGCAGTCCTGCGCAGATCGTGGGCCGTGAACCGTTCAATCCCTTCTGATTCTACCAGCTTCATAAATTTGCGGGTCCGGCTGACAGTGACATCTTTCCGCATAAATGAGATTGTTCCATCTTTTTTAGTGATCGGAAAAATATACTTTTTCAAGCCAAAATCCTTAATGCGATCTTGAATGATTTGCAGAGCCATTATGTTCAAAAAAACCCGGTGCGCGGTCTTATTTTTAACCTCTTTACCGGATTTGCACCACCAGACCCCGTCAGCCTCAGTTGAGAGCTGATTTATACGCATTTCCGCCACTTCTCCAGGTCTTTGAGCTGTAAGGGCTATAAGTTGTAAGATGTCTCTTGTGTCGCGGTTATTTTGCTCATTCAGCAGTTTAAATACTGTTGCCAGCTCGTTCAGGTTTAAAAATCTGTCTTTAACATTTTCGACGGCCGGCGGCTTGATCCCGTTAGCCGGGCTGACTTTAAGAACGCCGACATCCACCGCATAATTAAAAAGTTTTTTCAGGGTTGATAGTTTGCGGTTTGCTTGTATCGGGGCATCTTTTGCAAGCTTCTCAATTAACCTGATAATTTGCTTTCTATCAATATCGACAAGTTTTCTTTTCTTCCAGGCTGGAATGAAATATTTAACGAGGTTATTGTGATTTGTCACGAAGTGGATTATACAATTATCGGTGATGATATGCAGATTGTTGAGGTTGAACTTGATCCCGATGAAACCGTTATCGCCGAAGCCGGCGTCATGAATTACATGGATTCAGGTATTTCCTTTGAAGCTAAAATGGGTGATGGTTCTGAAGCTGATGAGGGGATTTTCGGAATGCTAAAAGGGGTTGGTAAACGGGTGTTGACCGGAGAATCTATTTTTTTGACCCATTTTACCAATACGGAAAGCGGTAAAAAATCAGTCGCCTTTGCCGCACCATATCCGGGTAAAATTATAGCGCTGGATTTGCGGAAGATTGGTGGCGAATTTATTTGTCAAAAAGACGCTTTTCTCTGCGCGGCCAAAGGAACAAAGATTGGAATTACTTTCCACAAGAAGCTGGGCGTCGGCTTTTTTGGGGGTGAAGGTTTCATCTTGCAGAAACTGAATGGTGACGGTATGGCTTTTATTCATGCCGGCGGCACGATTATCAAAAAAGAATTGGATAACGACAAGCTTTTGGTTGATACCGGTTGCCTGGTTGGATTTACACAGGGTATCAATTACGATATTCAACGAGCTGGAAATCTGAAATCAATGTTTTTTGGTGGTGAAGGGATGTTTCTGGCTACTCTGCAGGGTACAGGCACGGTTTATTTGCAAAGCCTGCCTTTCTCCCGTATGGCGGACCGGATTATTGCTCATGCCCCGGCATCAGGCGGCAGTGATAAAGGTGAGGGCTCATTGTTGGGCGGTATCGGCAGATTAGTAGGCGGGAATTGATTTATCGTGCAGCTTTGTCGCAGGCTTAATTTGAGCGCCGATTTTGCCTTATTTTGTGAGAATATGATTTTAGTGCCTTACAGGTTATTTTCTTGTTTTAAAACAAGAAAATGTTCTGATAAGAGCACTTATTTGCGGGCCGCAAGGCCCTGTTTGGGTTGCGGGATTTGTTCCCGCATTAGTACCTTACAGGTTATTTTCTGCACCAAAAAACAAGATTTAATA